>CAZRHP010000050.1:0-6604 GCA_964599975.1 uncultured Gulosibacter sp. | reverse complement strand
GTGCTGCCGTCCGACACCACCCAGACAGAATGCACCTCGACGGATCCCGTTGCCCCCGCCGCAGCGGCCGGCATGCTGCCTGGCGACGTGATCACCGCAATCGATGGCGTCAGCACGCCCGATTGGATCGATGTCACGTCGACTATTCGTGATTCGGCCGGCGTCCCTCTGGATTTCACCGTGCTGCGTGACGGCCACACCCTGCACCTGACCGTGACTCCCTTGGAAATCGAGCGTGGCCAGATCGACGAACAGGGCGAGATTGTTGTCGACTCCGACGGCAACCCTGTGATGGTGCAGGCCGGATATGTGGGAATCGGCCCCGAGCGGGTGCGCACGACTCGGACGCTGGGGGACACCGCGGTGTACATCGGCGATTCGATTGCTGGTGTCGCCACGATGATTGTGAACCTGCCCGACCGAGTCGACGACATCTGGAACGCGTCATTTGGCGGGGAAGAACGCGACCCCAACGGGCCGCTCAGCGTGGTGGGAGTTGGCCGCGTTGCTGGCGAGATGGCGTCTCTGACCGACGTCGCTGTCGGCGATCGCATCGTGGGGTTAGTAAGCCTGCTCGCCTCGCTCAACCTGGCGCTCTTCGTATTTAATCTCATCCCGTTGCTGCCGCTCGATGGCGGCCACGTCGCCGCAGCGGTGTGGGAATCAGTCCGTCGTCGCTTCGCGGCCCTGCGTGGCAAACCCGATCCCGGGCCCGTCGACACGGCACGCCTGATTCCCGTGACCCTCGTCGTCACCGTCCTACTGCTGAGCCTCAGCCTGCTGTTGGTGTACGCCGACATCGTTAATCCCATCAGCCTTCTGTAACCCAGAGCCACGAGAGGGGTACTGTGTAACTGTGCCAGCTGTGAACATCGGAATGCCCCGAGTCCCCGAGACTCTCGCCCCTCGTCGCGTATCGCGCAAAATCAAGGTCGGCTCGACCTTCGTCGGCGGAGACGCACAGATTGCGGTGCAGTCGATGACGACGACTCGAACGACCGACATCAACGGCACGCTGCAGCAGATTGCCGAGCTGACAGCATCGGGTTGCGACATTGTGCGCGTTGCCGTGCCCACCCAAGACGACGCCGATGTACTGCACATCATCGCTAAAAAGAGCCAGATTCCGGTCATCGCCGACATTCACTTCCAACCCAAATATGTTTTCCAGGCCATCGATGCCGGCTGTGCTGCCGTCCGCGTAAACCCCGGCAACATCCGCGAGTTTGACGACAAGGTGGGTGAAATCGCGAAGGCCGCACAGGCCGCCGGTGTCAGCCTGCGCATTGGAGTCAACGCGGGTTCGCTTGACCGCCGTTTGCTGGAAAAGTACGGCAAGCCCACCGCCGAAGCTCTGGTCGAGAGTGCCGTCTGGGAAGCCAGCCTGTTCGAAGAACACGACTTCCACGACTTCAAAATCTCGGTCAAACACAACGACCCCGTCGTCATGGTCAAGGCCTACCGCCAGCTCGCCGAACGCGGCGATTGGCCGTTGCACCTCGGCGTGACCGAGGCCGGGCCCGCATTCCAGGGCACCATCAAGTCGGCCACCGCATTTGGAATTCTGCTGGCCGAGGGCATCGGCGACACGATCCGCGTGTCCCTGTCCGCTCCTCCCGCAGAAGAAGTCAAGGTGGGTCTGAAGATCCTCGAATCCCTAAACCTGCGTGAACGCAAACTCGAAATCGTGTCCTGCCCGTCGTGTGGCCGTGCGCAGGTCGATGTTTACACACTCGCCGAGGATGTCACCAAGGGACTCGAGGGCATGTCCGTTCCGCTGCGCGTCGCCGTCATGGGCTGCGTTGTGAACGGACCCGGCGAAGCCCGCGAGGCCGACCTCGGTGTGGCCTCGGGCAACGGCAAAGGCCAGATCTTTGTCAAGGGCGAAGTCATCAAGACCGTTCCGGAATCGGAAATTGTCGCCACGCTGATCGAAGAAGCCAACCGTCTGGCCGCATCGATGCCGAACGCCGAAAGTGGCACTCCCGAGGTCTTTACCGCCTGAACCCTGCCCGTCAAACGGTAGGCTGGCACACGTGGTAGCCAGACTCTCTCAACTTTTTGTTCGTACTCTTCGCGAGGACCCCTCCGACGCCGAAGTGGCCTCGCACCGTTTGCTCGTGCGCGCCGGCTATATCCGCCGTCAAGCCCCCGGAATCTTTGCGTGGTTGCCGCTGGGACTGAAGGTCCGACGCCGCGTCGAACAGGTGATCCACGAGGAAATGGAACGCGCCGGCGCCCAGCAGGTGCACTTCCCCGCGCTGCTGCCCCGCGAGCCTTACGAGCGCACCGGTCGTTGGACCGAGTACGGTGACGGAATCTTCCGCCTGAAGGACCGCAAGGACGCCGACTATTTGCTGGCCCCCACGCACGAAGAAGTTTTCACCCTGTTGGTCAAGGACCTGTACTCGTCGTACAAGGACCTGCCCGTCACCTTGTACCAAATCCAGGACAAGTACCGCGACGAGGCACGCCCCCGCGCTGGCCTCCTGCGCGGTCGCGAATTCTCGATGAAGGACGCATATTCGTTCGATGTGACCGACGAGGGCCTTTCGGCGTCGTACCAGGCGCAGCGCGATGCCTATGAGCGCATCTTTACCCGTCTGGGCATGGAATATGTGATCGTCAAGGCTGATGCCGGCGCAATGGGCGGTTCAAAGTCCGAAGAATTCCTGCACCCCACGGCGATCGGCGAGGACACATTTGTGCGCAGCGCCGGCGGCTATGCGGCGAACGTCGAGGCCTACCAAACGCCGGTCCCCGCGAGCATCCCCATCGAGGGTCAGCCCGAGCCTGTTGTTTTTGAGTCACCCAACACCCCCACCATCGAAACCTTGGTGGCGTTGGCGAACGACCGTCATGCCCGCGCTGACCGAGCTTGGGTGGCCGGTGACACGCTGAAGAATGTGGTGTTGGCGCTGACGAACCTTGACGGCTCGCGCGAGCTCGTCGTCGTTGCCGTTCCCGGTGACCGCGACGTGGACCTCAAGCGTGCCGAGGCCGCTTTTGCTCCTGCCGAGGTCGAGGCTGCGAACGAGGATGACTTCCGCAAGCACCCCGGCCTGGTTAAGGGGTACATCGGTCCGTGGTCGCCCGCGGGTGCTGTCTTGGGCGAGGAATCGTCGACGGGTATCCGTTTCGTTCGCGACCCCCGCGTGGTGGATGGCACGGCCTGGATCACCGGTGCGAACCTTGATGAAAAACACGTCTTTAACCTGGTTGCGGGTCGCGATTTCGTGGCCGACGGTGTTGTCGACATCACCGATGTGCGCGATGGCGACCCTGCCCCCGACGGAAGTGGCCCGATCGAGACCGCGCGCGGCATGGAAATCGGCCACGTGTTCCAGCTGGGTCGCAAGTATGCCGAAGCCCTCGACCTCAAGGTCTTGGATGAAAACGGCAAGCTTGTGACCGTGACGATGGGTTCGTACGGCATCGGTGTGACCCGAATCCTGGCGGCTATTGCCGAGGCCAACCACGACGAACGTGGCCTGATCTGGCCCACCGAGGTGGCGCCGTTCCACGTGCAGGTTGTCGCGACCGGCAAGGACGATGTGGCTATGAACTTGGCCGACGGGTTGGCCGCAGAATTCGATGCGCAGGGCTTTGATGTGCTCTTCGATGACCGTCCGAAGGTTTCGCCGGGCGTGAAATTCGGTGACGCCGAACTGATCGGCGTTCCCTTCATTGTCATCTCGGGTCGTAACGCGGCCGAGGGCGTCGTCGAGGTCTGGGATCGTCGCAGTGGCGAACGCAATGATATTCCGGCGACCGAGGCGTTGGCCTGGTTGCGCGCACGCGCGAACTAGTTTCGTTTCGGGTACTCTATGAGAAGCCCGCGCGGTCGTTGCGCGGCAAAATCTCAATAGGGGGACTCCCATGCACATCGATATCAAGCAGCTTCGCGAAGTTGAAATCGACAAGGAAATCCAGCCCGGCGAACTCGTCGGCATTGTCGAATCCGCAATCCAGCGTGCCTATGTCAAGCACATCACCCCCATCCCTCACGACTTGGGTGACCGCCCTCACCAGGTAAAGCTCGAGGACGAACACGGCCGCGACCGTGCCCGCGTGAACCTGGACCGTAAATCGGGTGACATCACGATTTACGTTCCCGCCTATGACGAAGACGGCGAGTTCATTGGTGAAGAGCAGGTTGACCCCGAGGACTTTGGGTACATTGCTGTGGCCGAGGCCAAGCGTGTCATGTTCCAGGCGTTGCGTTCGATTGATGACGACAAGGTCATGGGCGAGTTCCAGCACAAGAAGGGTGACCTGATTTCGGGTGTCATCCAGCAGTCGTCGAACGCTCAGATGGTTCACGTGCTGATCGGCAAGAACCTCGAGGCTGTCATGCCGAAGCCCGAGCAGGTCGCGGGCGAGGATTACAGCCACGGCCGACGCATCCGCGTGGTCATCACCGATGTGAAGATGGGCATGAAGGGCCCGTCGATTACGGTCAGCCGCCATCACCCCGAGCTGGTGAAGCGTCTGTTCGAGCTGGAGGTTCCGGAACTGGGCCAGGGTCTCGTCAAGATTGCTGCGATTTCGCGCCACCAGGGCCACCGCACAAAGATTGCGGTGTTCTCGACCGAATCGGGTTTCAACGCCAAGGGTGCCTTTATCGGTGAACTCGGTGCTCGTGTTCGCAATGTGTCGAAGGAACTGGGCGACGAGAAGATCGACATTGTCGACTATTCGCCGGACCTGGTGGAGTTCGTTGCTCACGCTCTGTCACCCGCAAAGGTCACGAAGGCCGTGTTGATCGACGAGGCCACCAATGCGGTGCGCGCTTTTGTTCCCGAATACCAGTTGTCGTTGGCTATCGGTAAGGACGGTCAGAACGCTCGTCTGGCCGCAATGTTGACTCGCGCAAAGATCGATGTGAAGAGCGACACCCTCATGGACGAGTTGTCGTAGCCCTGGGGTAGAATGAATCCCGTAAGAACCTGTATCGGTTGTCGCGGACGCGATGATCGGGCCTCTCTGACGAGAGTCGTGTTGCAGGATTCGGTGGTTGTGGTCGATTCGTCGGCGACGTTGCCGGGTCGTGGGGCATGGGTGCACCTCACCGACAGCTGCGTGACCGCGGCGGTGAAGCGGGGTGGATTTGCTCGGTCGTTTCGACGCAGCGGCCACATTGATACAACAGGGCTCACTGCCCTGATCGGTAAATAGCAACGGTAAAGGTTGATTGGCTGATGGACCACTAATGAGCGGCTCGAAATGAGTTCCGTTACGCAATAGTGGCGTTCCCTGTCTGAGGGTTCGCCAAAGACAGGAGAATTGTGGCTGGAAAACCACGCGTGCATGAGATCGCCGCAGAGTTCGGCATCGAAAGCAAGACCGTAATCGAGAAGTTGGGTACTCTCGGTGAATTTGTTAAGAGCTCGTCGTCGACCGTCGAGCCCCCCGTCGTTCGCAAGCTGAAGGAAGCGCTCGCGAAGGAAGGCATCACCCCCGTCGCCGCGGCTAACACCGGTGCGTCGGCACGAGGCGCCTCGCGTTCGCGTGCGGCCCGTCCCGCGGCCGAGTCGGTTGTGCCTTCGGTAATCCCTGGCGCTCCTGCGGCTCCGGCTGCCTCCGCCGCTCCTGCGGCCGCCGCTCCTGCTGCACCTGCGGCACCTGCCGCTCCCGCTGCTGCGGCTCCGGCTGCTCCGGCAGCCCCCGCCGCTCCTGAGGCCCCGGCTGCTGCAGCTGGCCCTCGTCCCGGCAACAACCCGTTCTCGTCGGCTCAGGGCATGCCGCGTCCCGGCGGACCCCGCCCCGGCAACAACCCGTTCTCGTCGGCACAGGGAATGCCCCGTCCCGGCGCACCTCGACCCGGAGCTCCCCGTCCGGGCGCTCCTCGTCCCGGCGCTCCCGCTGGTGGCGCAGGTCGCCCCGGTGGCCCCGGTCGTCCCAACGCTCCGTTCCAGTCGCGTACCGGCGGTCCCGGCGCACGTCCCGCAGGTGCTGGTTTCCAGCGTCCCGGTGGCGGTGCCCCTGGTACTGGCCCCGGCGCGGGTGGCCCCGGTCGCCCTGGTGGCGGCCCTGGTCGTCCCGGTGGCGGTCGCGGTGGTAACACTGCGGGTGCTTTCGGTCGCGGTGGCGGAAAGAGCAAGGCGCGCAAGTCGAAGCGGACGAAGCGTCAAGAGTTTGAAATGCGCGAGGCACCGTCGCTTGGTGGCGTAAAGGTACCTCGCGGCAACGGTTCGACCATCCTGCGTTTGCGTCAGGGTGCATCGATTTCGGACTTCGCCGACAAGATCGAACAGCTCACCGGCATTCCCGTGCCTCCCGGAAACCTCGTCACCGTGCTGTTCCAGCTCGGCGAGATGGCGACCGCTACGGAATCGCTCGACGCTGCAACGTTTGAAATCCTCGGTGAGGAACTCGGTTACCGCATCGAAGTTGTGTCGCCCGAGGAAGAGGACAAGGAAATCCTCGAATCGTTCGACATTGACCTTGATGGCGAAGATGACGAGGACGACCTCGTTATCCGTCCGCCCGTTGTCACCGTCATGGGTCACGTTGACCACGGTAAGACCCGACTGCTTGACGCGATTCGTCGCGCCGATGTGGCCGCGGGCGAAGCCGGTGGAATCACCCAGCACATCGGTGC
>CAZRHP010000049.1:0-6638 GCA_964599975.1 uncultured Gulosibacter sp. | reverse complement strand
ACGGTGAAGTAGAAGTCTGCACCGAGCTTGTCCATCTTGTTGACGAAGCAGATACGGGGCACGTTGTACTTGTCAGCCTGACGCCACACGGTCTCGGACTGGGGCTCAACGCCCTCCTTGCCGTCGAACACTGCAACAGCGCCATCGAGGACGCGCAGCGAGCGCTCTACCTCGACGGTGAAGTCAACGTGACCGGGGGTGTCAATGATGTTGATCTGGTTCTTGTCCCAGAAACAGGTGGTTGCAGCGGAGGTAATCGTGATGCCACGTTCCTGCTCCTGTGCCATCCAGTCCATGGTGGCTGCACCGTCGTGAACTTCACCGATCTTGTGGGTGATACCCGTGTAGAACAGGATGCGTTCGGTGGTCGTCGTCTTACCGGCGTCGATGTGCGCCATAATTCCGATGTTGCGGACCTTCTTAAGGTCAGTAAGCACGTCCTGTGCCACGGGTTCCTCCGTTGATTGGGTTGTGTATCAAAAAGTTCGTGTAGAAAATTTGTGGGTGGGGCCGGCCGTGGCCGGCCCCAGTGCTGACTACCAGCGGTAGTGAGCGAATGCCTTGTTCGATTCGGCCATCTTGTGGGTGTCTTCACGGCGCTTAACCGCGGCACCGAGGCCGTTCGAGGCGTCAAGGATCTCGTTCTGGAGACGCTCGGTCATCGTCTTTTCACGACGCGACTTGGCGTACGAGGTCAACCAACGCAGTGCAAGAGTGTTTGCACGGTGAGGCTTGACTTCCACGGGAACCTGGTAGGTCGAGCCACCAACGCGGCGCGAACGTACCTCAAGGGTGGGGCGAACGTTGTCGAGAGCCTTCTTGAGCAGGACTACGGGGTCCTGGCTCGACTTCTCTGCAACGCCGGACAGTGCACCGTAAACGATGCGCTCTGCGAGACCCTTCTTACCATCGAGAAGGATCTTGTTAACAAGCTGCGAGACTACGGGCGAGCCGTAGATCGGGTCAGCTACTACGGGGCGCTTGGCCGCGGGACCTTTACGAGGCATTACTTCTTGTCTGCTTTCGCTCCATAGCGGCTACGCGCCTGCTTGCGGTTCTTGACTGCCTGGGTGTCGAGTGCGCCACGAACGATCTTGTAGCGGACACCGGGGAGGTCCTTTACACGTCCACCACGGACGAGCACCATCGAGTGCTCCTGAAGGTTGTGGCCTTCACCGGGAATGTACGCGGTAACCTCGACGCCGTTCGAGAGCTTCACACGGGCAACCTTACGGAGGGCCGAGTTGGGCTTCTTGGGGGTGGTGGTGTACACACGGGTGCATACGCCACGCTGCTGCGGGTTCGACTTAAGGGCGGGCGCCTTGGTCTTGGTGACCTTGGGGCTGCGTCCCTTACGAACCAACTGCTGAATAGTTGGCACGAATTTCTCCTAGTTTTTCGCTGCACGGTGACAGCAAATGGGGCAGGACTTCGATTGCTCGAGGGCCTTGTTACTCGCGGGTGCGAGTATGCCGTGGGGACCTCGCCGGTTCGACAGTCAAGCCGATCCAGCGAATTGCGGTCCGTGTGTGCGCATCCTGCGGGTTGCACCCCGAACAGGGCACGACTACAGAGAGCACACAGCGTCTTTAACGATACTCGGATTTGGCGGTGTGGTCAAATGCTCGCCAGCAGCGCCAGGGCCGTTCCCGTCAGGATTGCGGGACCGAACGGGATGTCCGATCGCAGGTCGCGCACAATGCTGGCGTGGATGACGGCGTGGACTCCCCCGACCAGCGCGATGCACACCAGCGCCGTGGGCAACATGCCGACCGGAGTCACGAGCAGAACGCACACCCCGATGAGTTTCACATCGCCCATTCCCAAACCGGTGAGGCGGTGCAGCACGAACGCGGCGACCACGGCGAATGCCGCCGCGACAAGAGATTCCAGCGCCGCCTCGGGGTGAAAACCCAGGACCCATGCGGCCGCAATGGGATACGCCGGCAGCACCCAGGTGTTGGGCAACCGGTGCTCACGGAAGTCCACGATGCTCAGCCGGGTGGCCCAGAGGGCGAACACGACGGCGGCAATCCAGGTCGGTGGGGTCATCCGGGCACGATAGCAAGGGTGCGATACCCGCCGCCGACGCTATCCCCAAGACCCGTGCCCGTTGATAACCCACCGCCAACCGCACGCGCGAACCGCCGGGGTGTACCACTTCCGTCGTCGGACTGTTCCGGGAACGACACAGGGCCCGGCCGAAGCCGAGCCCTGAGACGTGGAGTTCCTACAGTTCGCCGGTGGTGAAACCGCTGGCGTCGTAGGTGGCCGAGTTGAACGAGTCGAGGTCGGCGTACGAGAAAGCGTCGTCCGCATAGCTGCCCGTTGCGCCGAAGTGGCGGTGGGGGTAGCGGCGGTCAGCCTCTTCCTGGTTCGCTTCAACCGACACGCGGCGGTAGTGGGGCAGGCCCGTACCGGCGGGGATCAACTTACCGATGATGACGTTCTCCTTGAGGCCGATCAGCGGGTCGCGCTTGCCTTCCAGAGCGGCCTGCGTCAGAACGCGGGTCGTCTCTTGGAACGAAGCGGCCGACAGCCACGACTCGGTCGCAAGCGAAGCCTTGGTGATACCCATGACCTCGGGACGAGCGGTTGCACCGCGCTTGCCCTCGGACACTGCCTCGCGGCTGGTGGCCTTGTGGCGAGTGCTGTCAACCAGCTCGCCGGGCAGGAACGTGGTGTCACCGTGGTCAACGATGGTGACCTTACGGAGCATCTGACGAACGATGACCTCGATGTGCTTCGTGTGAACGGGCACACCCTGGCCGATGTAGGTCGAGTAGACGCCGTCGACGAGGAACTTCTGCACGGCGGAAACACCCTTGACGCGCAGAACTTCCTTGGGATCGATGGTTCCTTCGAACAGCTGGTCACCGGTCTCGACGTGCTGGCCGTCCTCGACCAACAGCACTGCGTGCTTGAGGATCGGGTAGGCGCGCTCTTCGTCACCGTTGTCAGGGGTCAGGATCAGCTTGGCGGGGATCTCGACGCCATCCACGGCCTTGGTCTCGACCTTGACGCGACCTGCGAAGTCCGCGATGGGGCTTGCGCCCTTCGGGGTACGAGCTTCGAAGAGTTCGGTCACACGAGGCAGACCCTGGGTGATGTCGGCTGCACCTGCGGTACCACCGGTGTGGAAGGTACGCATGGTCAGCTGGGTTCCGGGTTCACCAATCGACTGAGCGGCGATGATACCAACTGCTTCACCGAGGTCAACGGTCTTACCCGTTGCCATCGAGCGGCCGTAACACGCTGCACAGACACCGATCTGGGCCTCACAGGTGAGGGGCGAACGAGCCTTGACGACCTCGACGCCGCTGGCGACGATGTGCTTGACCAGGTCACGACCGAGGTCGGTTCCGGCGTCAGCCACAACTTCACCCGCGGTGTTGACGGCGGCTTCGACGAGGACACGACCGAAGATGAGGTTCTCGGGGTTACCGCCCACCTCACGAGCAAGCTCGTCCTTGATCGAATACTCGAGGCCCTTGCTGGTGCCACAGTCGGCTTCGCGGATGATGACATCCTGTGCGACGTCGACCAGACGACGGGTCAGGTAACCCGAGTCAGCGGTCTTCAGAGCGGTGTCAGCCAGACCCTTACGAGCACCGTGGGTTGCGATGAAGTACTCCGCAACCGACAGACCTTCACGGTACGAGTTGATGATCGGGCGGGCGATAATTTCACCCTTCGGGTTAGCGACCAGACCACGCATACCGGCGATGTTACCTACTTGGAGCCAGTTACCACGAGCTCCCGAGGTGACCATACGGTTGATGGTGTTGTAGCCCTTGCTGAACTCGTCCTGCATGGCCGACTTGACCTCGGCGGTGGCCTCGGTCCACACCGAAATCAGTTCGTCGTGGCGCTCCTGGTTCGACAGCAGGCCCTTCTCGTACTTCGATTCGATCTTTGCGGCTTCCTTTTCGTGCTTCTCGATGATGCCCTTCTTGGCAGCAGGAGTCACGACGTCGGACAGTGCAACGGTGACGCCCGAACGAGTCGCCCAGTGGAAACCGGCGTCCTTCATGCGGTCCAGAGTTGCAGCAACCTCAACCTTGGCGTAACGCTCAGCCAGGTTCTCGACGATTTCGGTGATAACACCCTTGTCGGCGATGCGGGTCACGTAGGGGTACGACGCGGGAAGCAGGCCGTTGAAGATGGCCTTACCCAGAGTGGTGTGGAACGACTTGCCGGGAGCGAAGCCCTCGGGTGCGTCCTGACCATCGAACGAGTCAACACCGGGAACGCGCAGACGGATCTTGGCGTTGATGTGCAGTTCGTGGTTGTCCATTGCCATGGTGGCTTCGGCGATCGAGCTGAACGCACGGCCCTCGCCCACGACGCCGTCGCGGTCCGAGGTGAGGTGGTGCAGGCCGATGATCATGTCCTGGGTGGGAACGGTCACGGGGCGACCGTCCGAAGGCTTCAGGATGTTGTTCGAGGCGAGCATGAGGATGCGTGCCTCGGCCTGAGCCTCGACCGACAGGGGCAGGTGCACAGCCATCTGGTCACCGTCGAAGTCAGCGTTGAACGCAGCACAGACGAGGGGGTGCAGCTGGATGGCCTTGCCCTCGACGAGCTGAGGCTCGAATGCCTGAATACCCAGACGGTGCAGGGTCGGTGCGCGGTTCAGCAGTACGGGACGCTCGCGGATGATCTCTTCGAGCTCACCCCAGACCTCGGGGTAGGCGCGCTCAACGGCACGCTTTGCGCCCTTGATCGACGATGCCAGGCCCTTGTCCTGCAGCTGCTTGATGACGAACGGCTTGAAGAGCTCCAGAGCCATCTGCTTGGGCAGACCACACTGGTGCAGCTTCAGCTGGGGGCCGACGACGATGACCGAACGGCCCGAGTAGTCAACACGCTTACCCAGCAGGTTCTGACGGAAACGACCCTGCTTACCCTTCAGCATGTCGCTGAGGGACTTCAGAGCACGGTTGCCGGTACCGGTGACGGGACGACCGCGACGACCGTTGTCGAACAGTGCATCAACCGATTCCTGAAGCATGCGCTTCTCGTTGTTGATGATGATCTGCGGTGCACCGAGCTCGAGCAGTCGCTTGAGACGGTTGTTGCGGTTGATGACACGACGGTAGAGGTCGTTGAGGTCGCTGGTCGCGAAGCGGCCACCGTCCAGCTGAACCATGGGACGCAGCTCGGGCGGGATCACGGGGATCACGTCGAGGACCATCGAGGCGGGGTTGGTGCCGGTCTCGAGGAACGAGTTGACGACCTTGAGGCGCTTGATGGCGCGGATCTTGCGCTGGCTCTTCGAGTTCGCGATCTCGTCGTGGAGGTCAACCGAGAGCTGCTTGAGCAGCGCCTGGTCGTCGTCGTTGTACGAGGTCAGCAGTTCCTTGATGGCCTCTGCGCCCATGAAGGAGGCAAAGTAGTCACCGTAACGGTCCTGCAGTTCGCGGAAGTCGGCGTCTTCGGCCTTGAGGCTTCCGACGGTCAACGACTTGAAGTCGTCGAACACGCGCTGAACCTGGAGGATTTCGTCGTCGTGGTTCTTGCGAATCACGGCGAGTTCCTTTTGGCCGGCCTCGTTGGTCTTGCGCTTGATGTCAGCCTTGGCTTCCTCGGCCTCGAGGCGAGCAAGCTCGAGCTCGAGGGTGTTGAGGCGCTCTGCCAGTGCGACATCGCGAGCCTTCTCGCGGTGAACGATCTCGTTCTGCAGTTCCTTCTCCAGGCGGGGAAGGTCCTCGTGGCGGCCATCGGCATCCACGAACGTGATCATGTAGGCGGCGAAGTAGATGACCTTTTCGAGGTCCTTCGGTGCCATGTCGAGCAGGTAGCCGAGGCGGCTGGGGACACCCTTGAAGTACCAGATGTGGGTGACGGGCGAAGCCAGTTCCAGGTGACCCATGCGCTCACGGCGCACAGCCGACTTGGTGACCTCTACACCACAGCGTTCACAGACGATGCCCTTGAATCGGACACGCTTGTACTTGCCACAGCCACATTCCCAGTCACGGGTAGGACCGAAGATCTGTTCACCGAACAGACCGTCCTTCTCGGGCTTCAGGGTGCGGTAGTTGATTGTTTCGGGCTTCTTGACCTCACCCTTGGACCATGAACGAATCTGGTCTGCGGTTGCGAGGCCGATACGAATCTCGTCGAAAGTCGTTGCGTCGAGCACTATGTTCTCTTTCGTTTCTTTTTACGTGTAAGTAATCGGGTCGCTTATTCGGCGAAATCGATAGCAGCGGACTCTTCGCGGGCGATGTTGATACCCAGCGAAGCGGTGGCACGGTCGGCCTCTTCGATCGAGTCACGCAGGTTGACGACGGTGCCGTCGCCTGCGAGGACCTCGACGTTCAGACACAGCGACTGCATTTCCTTCATGAGAACCTTGAAGCTCTCGGGAATGCCCGGTTCCTGAATGTTCTGGCCCTTAACGATTGCCTCGTAGACCTTCACACGACCGGCGATGTCGTCGGACTTGATGGTGAGGAGTTCCTGCAGCGCGTACGCGGCACCATAGGCCTCGAGGGCCCACACTTCCATCTCACCGAAACGCTGTCCACCGAACTGTGCCTTACCACCCAACGGCTGCTGGGTAATCATCGAGTAAGGACCGGTCGAACGTGCGTGAATCTTGTCGTCCACCAGGTGGTGCAGCTTCAGGA
>CAZRHP010000048.1:2865-6643 GCA_964599975.1 uncultured Gulosibacter sp. | reverse complement strand
TGACAGACACCCAAGGAAAGTGGCATCCACACCATGATCATGATCACGCGGCAGCTGCACAGAACGTTTATCGAACTGTTTCCCCGAGGCCGTCACTCGTGGATTGTGCTGAGCTTTGTAGCCCTCGGCGCCATGGTGCCCATCACTGACCTGCTGGTCGCAAAGCTGTTTTCAGAAATCATCATGAACGGG
This sequence comes from uncultured Gulosibacter sp., assembly GCA_964599975.1. Taxonomy (GTDB): domain Bacteria; phylum Actinomycetota; class Actinomycetes; order Actinomycetales; family Microbacteriaceae; genus MWH-TA3. The sequence continues at coordinate 6,451 of CAZRHP010000048.1, read as the reverse complement.
TCCTCGATGGCGACGGACGAGATGATCACGCAGGCAGTGTTCTTTTTCGGGCTTTTTATCGTCATGCGTGGCCTGCACTATTTCCAGAAGACCTACAAGATTCGAGTCTTCAAGCGCGCATTCGAGGCTAAGGGTGTCAAGCGCAACCGCATGCAGGAAAACTGGGAATGGTCGCTGGCATTCGAATTGACGAACTCGCTGACAGACTTTGCGAAACTGCTCGTGTTCATGATCTTCTTCGCGTGGCTCTCGTGGGAGTTCGGCATCGTGAACACCCTGATTCTGCTGGCGTCTGTTCAGATCATGGGCTATTTCTTCCGCAAGCAACTGGGCGTTCAAAAGCAGTTTGTTGACAACCGCAAGGACAAAGTTTTTGTAAAGCCGGAAGAAGCTGTCGGAGGACGTATCCGGATGGGCGAGACCTCGGCTCTGATGGCGAACGCCGGCTTGATGCTGATCCTGGGCTACTTGCTGTTTGCCAGCATTAACGGCAGCATCCCGCAGGCCAGCCTCATCGTCCTGTTCCTCGGTGCAAAGATGCAGACCAGCACACTGTCGAACACTTCATCGAGCCTCATGCGACTCGCCCGTGCCCGCGCCAATCAAGTGGGCGACACTGACGACCTGCTGTAAAAAATGGCCGCCCACCCTGTGAGGTGAGCGGCCAAATTTTCTGCCGTTGTTACTGACGCTAGATGCGACGCCGGCGCAGTGCCACGAGGGCGAATCCAATCAGTACCATGCCCAGTGCAGTGCTGGCCGCGGATGCGGTCGCGAAGCCGGTGGACGCCAGTTCGGTTTCTTCTTCCCACATTGCATAGAGGGTTACCGAGCCACTGAGGTCAATCACATCGCCAGGGGCATACTGCGTTCCGCGGCCATCGGCGCGAGTGTTCCAACCCGTGAATCGGTAGCCGGGTCGGCGAAGTTCGCCCTGTTCGGGAGCGCACACTTGGTTCACTCCACAGTCAACCTCAGGTGACGTTGCACCGCTGGTTGAGCCGTTGCCCGAGAAATTAATCGTGGGGACAACCGGCGGGATTGCAGTCCATTCTGCGTACAGGGTGATGCTGGCGGTGAGGTTGTAGGTGTCAGCCTCGTCGTAGTGGGTTCCACTGCCGTTCGACTGGGTGTTCCAGCCGGCAAAGGTGTAGCCGGTGCGCGCCAGTGTGCCGCTGTTCGATGCCAGGGTGACCGATCCGTTGCCGGTGGTGTTGCTGGGGGTTGAGCCGCTGGTGTTGCTGTTGCCGCCGTAGGTAATGGTGTACGAGGCGGGTGTCACTGGTGCGCTCACAGCAAACGAAATGGTCACGGGAGGCGCCGCCGCATACGTGGTTCCGCCAGAAGATCCGCCGCCCTGAGTGGCTCGAATCTGGCACGTTCCGGGTCCCACGATGGTGATGGTTGAACCCGAAACGGTGCACACGCTGGGCGAGAACGAGGTCAGTGTCACGGCCAAGCCCGACGTCGCGGTGGGCGAGGTAGAGATGGTGTACGAGCTGCCGTTCCAGGTCTGTGCGCCAGGGTTAGCAAAAGTGATGGTCTGTGCAGCATCGGTCGAGACATAGAACGTCTGGGTGACATCGGTTGCGGCGCCATAGGTCGAGTTTCCGGCCTGGCTGGCGACGATGGTGCAGGCCCCGGCGGCCACGGGAACGATGTTAAGTCCCGAAACGGTGCAGGTGCTGGGCGTCTGCGACGTCAAGGTGACGGTCAGTCCCGAGTCTGATGTTGCGTTGGATGCAAAGGCAGGGTCCGTTGGTGCCTTGTTTCCAGGGTTCGCAAAGGTGATCTGCTGGCTGTTTGTCGACGGCGAAAGCGTCAACGTGTAGGAGGACGCCGAATTGACGAGTCCGTCATTGACGCTGTACGTGAAACTCGAACCTGCACCGGTGTACCGCAGGTATCCGAGCTGGATGTCGCCAACGGGGATTGCAGTGGCGGTGGGCGCTGTCACCCATGCGGTGCCGTTGAAGTATTCCAGTGTTCCAGAGGCGGGCAACGTATCGATGCGCACCGAGCTGAATGCGTTGTTGTCGGCATCGCTGTACGGGAAGTTGCTTAATGTGAGAACCGCAGGGTTTGCCGAATCAAAATAACGAGTGGTGCTGGTCGAAGAGGGTGCGCTGTTGTTGGGATTGCTGACCGCAGCGGACGCGGTGCAGGCGCCACCAGCGGTTCCCGTTGCTGTTGAGCACAGTGTCTTGAAGGACACACCAAAATAACCAGCTTGGGCTTCTTCGTTTCCGAACACCGCGACATAGCTGCTCATTTCGGCGAACTTAACTTCGACTGCCGCGAAGGGGTCATTGTTGCTCGATGCTGCCGCACCGGGGCGCGTCTGGGTCAAACGCACCAAACCATCGGTGAGGGCCGCACCGGTGTGGTTGGTGGTTTACGAGGTGAGCTTTGTGTCTGCCGAGAGGATATAGCTTTGGAAGCCGCTGAATTCGGTGAATTGACGGCCGGGGCTGTCGAGGTCAATTGAAGTAACGGATACGTTCTTGAGTACGGCAACGGAACCATCCGCGTGGTCAAAGAATTCGAACTTAAATGCCGTGAAACCTCCGGCAGCGGTGGCATTGTTGTTGATCTGGAAGTACTTATCGTTCGTAGATGCGCTGCCGATGCTGTCGTAGTTCGTGATCGACGAGTTGTTCAATCCCACGGTAGTGACGACAGCATCGATCTGGATTCCATCGATGGTGGCCACGTTGGTGTAGGTGGCGGTGCCGTTTAGCGAGGTGTTATTCGAGGTGGCGGTTCGTTTGCTGGAGCTGAAGTCCAATTCGACCGCGCCCACCGTCACAGTGGTGGCAGCCTCTGCTGGTTCTGTCGACACGAGCGACATGCTGCTGGTCGCCAAGATCGATGCCAAAACCACGGTGCCGAATTTACGAATGGCGGGAACGGCGTGTTCCAAAATTGCGGACATAACTTTCGCCTTAACACTGTCGAAGGGGGAGTTCACGGATGCGTGAAACCGACTAGATAGCATATTTGAATTGTGATGCAGAAATACAGTCTGAGGTCCGGAATCGACTGGGTCGGGAGTCCTCCGCGAACTAGTGAATCTGCGCGCCAATCAAGCGGATTACCTCGGCACACACCTCGAGGTTCGCCACCGAGTCGTCGTGGGATTCGTAGGGGGATTCCACGAGGCCATCGCGGATGAATGCCGCCATGTAGGTTGCCTGCAACCCCAAGCCGTCGTGCCCCACGACTCCGGTGTCGTCGGTCCAGGTGGTGACGGGTGCATAGAAATCGTTGTCGGCGATGCTCAGGCTGGAGGGAATGGGGAACTGCGGCCCCATCGTCATGTTTGCTTGTGACCCTGCGACCGACGCAATCAACGGGACGGCGGCGCGACCGGATACCAGTAGGTAGGCGCGGGCGCCCGAGGCGTAGTGCATTTGCACCGAGACTTCTTCCTCGATTCCGTCGGCATTCAGAATTCCTTGTGCCGTGATCGAGGTCGGGTTGCCGAGGAAGGTCTGGGCGAAACTGACGGCATAAATACCCATGTCAAAGAACGGGTCGCCGTGACCTTTCTTCCACAGGCGTTCTGCGCCCAGGTTTGCCTGGC
>CAZRHP010000048.1:0-2765 GCA_964599975.1 uncultured Gulosibacter sp. | reverse complement strand
AACGGGTCGCCGTGACCTTTCTTCCACAGGCGTTCTGCGCCCAGGTTTGCCTGGCAGAAACTGACGTTCACCATGTCGATGTCGCCCAAGGTGCCTGCCGACAGTACCTGGCGGACGATGTCGTATTGCGGCAGGTACCGGGTCCACATGGCTTCCATGGCGAGGACTCCGGCGGCTCGGGCGGCGTCGAATATTTCACGGGCCTCGGCGGGGTCCAGGGCGATGGGCTTTTCGATCAGAACGTGCTTGCCCGCTGCGATTGCCTGCAGTGCGTGGTCACGGTGTTGGGACGGCAGGGTGGGGATGTAGATGACGTCGATGTCGTCGCGCGCGAGCAAGTCCTCGTAGTTGTCATGTGAGTCGATCCGGTACTGTGCGGCGAATTCTGCTGCTTTACCCGGGGTCCGCGAGGCTACGGCGACAATCTGTTGGGTGGTGTGCTGGGTCACTCCCGACACAAAAGAATGCGCGATACCTGCGGCACCCATAATTCCCCAACGGAGGCTGGGGACCGAGCCGGGGTCGAGGATCTGTGGTTCGGGCAGGTGCAGGGCGGCGAGTTGTGTGTGCGACATGTTCACAGTCTAGGCACTTTGTCCTAACAAACATGAGCTGAGCGAAGCGAGCGGCGAAGGCGGTTCACGCCAAATAGTCGCGGAGGTCGGCGAGCACTCGTTCGTCGACCGAGTGGCCGAGGCCAGGGTAGGTGCGTTCGTCGAGATCGCACAGTTGCGACAACACGTCACGAGTGCGGTCGTTGGCTTCGGGGCTGATAACGGTGTCGGTTAGGCCTCGAGTCCACAACACTGCGGGCCTGTGTGCGGCGAGTGTGTCATCTCCGAGTTGTGGAATAGCGGTGGCGAAACCTGCGAGCACCGCTGAGCGAGTCACGCGGTCAGGCCGGGTGCGCAGCAACTGCGTGGTCATCATTCCGCCTTGAGAGAACCCGATGACGATCAGCGGCACGTCGACGCTGATGTGTTCGTCCAGCCACGACCAGATTGCGTCAGTCGCAGCTTCGATGTCCGTTGCCGGCGGGTTCAATGGTGTTGTGATGGGGAACCACGCGAATCCGCCCTGGTCGAGCCCCACGGGGGCGCGCAACGACACCCACGGGTTGTCGATTCCCAACCATGGCACCACACCGGGCAGGTCTCGTTCGTTCGATCCGTACCCGTGCAGCAACACGATCAGGGGGTTCGACGACGAGGCAGTGCCGATGTTGCCGGAGTCTGTCCATGTGCTCACCACAGTTGTCATGTTTCCATTGTGGTGTGCGCAGCCCAGCGAATTACGAGGCTCGGGCCGAGGTGATGGAATCGGCGAGTGATTCCATGGTTGCACGAAATTTTTCAAGCTCGATGGGGTCGGAAAGGTTGGGCATGGGCGAGAAAATCGACGCACTGAACATGTAGGAAACCCGCAGCCATTCGGGTCCATTGAACCGGCCGTCGAACAACAGCGGCAACAAGACAAACGAGAACAGGTACGTCGAGGATCCCATGGTGGATTCCACGTCTATGTCGGAACGAATCACTCCGTGTCGCTGGGCCTCGACGAACTCGCGTTCGATGCGGTCAAATATCGCGCGGGTGCTGGGTAGTTCCGACACAAATGTCAGCATGTCGTGTGCGCGGGTCGCAATGACGGCTTTGGCAAACGGGTGGGCGTCGACTTTGTGTGAATATGTGCTCCACAATGCGCCGGTCAGGGCGGGGAGGGGTGCATCGACGAGTTCGGCCAACACGGAATTCTGCAGGGTGTCAACGTCGTGAGCCAAAGCGGCCCGGTACAGCTCGTCCTTGCCCTTGAAATATCGGTACACGGCCTGGGGGGTCAGGTCGGCCTCGCGGGCAATTTCCGCGATCGAGACGCTGGCCATGTCCCGCTGTGTGAACGCCGCGATGGCAAAGGTCAAGAGTCGAGCGCGCGTGGCCACGGCCTTGGGGGTCTGCAGGTCCTTGCTCATTGTCTACACCGTAACATTCTCGAATTTAATAACCGCGCGAAAATCAACGAATGGGGATTCCTGGCGCACAGATTGCCGGATTTTGCCTGGTCGCCGACGCAACTACGGTACCAATAGTTACGAAATTACGGAAATTGTAATTTATGAACAAATCTGCGAAAATGAGGATGTTGCATCCGATGTGCCGCAGTTATTTTCGGCCTCGGTGTGGCCCCAATGCCCCCATCGGAGTTGTAATGCGCATGTTCCCCACATCGGCACTGTCCCTGCGAGCAAGTCAGGCGGTCGGTGCGCTGACGGTGTTGGTGTCGCTGGTGACGTCCACCATCAACCCCACTCCGGCATTCGCCGCGGGAAACACCGCCCCGACAATCGTGGGTGACGGCGGACAGTACATCGTGGTCAGCTCGGCGCTCGCCGGTACCGCATTGGGTGCCGTCAGCGCAACCGATGCTGAATCCGACGCAATCAGCTACACCGTCGCCAACGATGCGCCCGTCACGCTCGACGCCGCGACCGGCTAGCGGGTGCGCCGAGATAGCAGGCCCGGCGGCCGCCTTGGAGGGCGTTCGCTGTTTGCCGAGCGTTCGCTGTTTGCCAGGCGATGCGCACCAGTCCTGCCGTGCGTAGAATCGGGCACGAGGGGGTTTCGCTGATGAAACTGTTGATCCGCGACGGCGAACTGGCTGTCACCATTTATGAACCCGAACACCATGTCGCCGATGTGCTAATGATTCACGGGTACACGGGAAGCAAGGAAGACTTTTCGTTCATCGGTCCGTTGCTCGCCGACGAG
>CAZRHP010000047.1:0-6699 GCA_964599975.1 uncultured Gulosibacter sp. | reverse complement strand
TTGCCGCACCGTAGGTGAGGACCACGGCCATCTGGAGGATGGTCTTGACTCGGTTTCGAATCTTGTCCGCGGTTGCTCCGTCAAAGGTTTCGGCGCAGTCGCCGCCCTGCAGCAGGAATGCGTCACCACGTGCGGCACGTGCGAGGCGCGACTTGAGCATGTCGACCTCACCGGCGAACACCAGCGGAGGCAGCTTGGACAGTTCGGCCGAGACGGCACGAACCTCGTCGAGGTCGTCCCAGACGGGCTGCTGCTTGATCGGAAGTGAACGCCACGCGTCCAAGCCGGCTACGACATCGGCGGTGTTCACGGGTGCAGTCGAATCAGTCACAGTAATCCTTCAGAATGGGTCGTTTCTCTAGCCTACTTGGCGTTACGAGTGGCCGTGCGCGCACGTGCTGCCGACGCGTACTCGTCCACGTACTCCTGGCCCGAGAGTGCGTGCAGTTCGTGCACGATTTCGTCGGTGATGGCACGCAGCACGAATCGGTCGCCCTCGTATCCCTCGAATCGTGAGAAGTCCAGGGGCTTGCCGAACACCACGCCGACGCGGTGCACCTTGGGCATTCGTGAACCGATGGGCATCACCTTGTCGGTGTCAATCATGGCGACGGGGATGATGGGCACGTGGGCCTCGAGCACCATTCGGGCAATTCCTGTGCGTCCGCGATACAGCCGTCCATCGGGACTGCGTGTTCCCTCGGGATAGATCCCCAGCAACCGGCCCTCGGACAACGCGCGGAGTCCTGTATTCAGCGAGGCCTCGCTGGCCTTGCCACCCGAACGGTCGATCGGCAGTTGCCCCGCCGCGGTGAAGAACAATCGTGTAAAGAATCCGCGCAAACCCTTGCCCGTGAAGTAATCGCTCTTGGCCAGGAAAACGACGGGACGGTCGAGGACCAGCGGCAGGAAAATGGAATCAACGAACGACAGGTGGTTGCTGGCCAGAATGGCCGGCCCGTCCGTGGGCACATTGTCGAGCCCCTTCACCCACGGCCGAAATGCGCTGTTCAGCAGCGGGCCGAGCACCAGATTCTTGACGATCCAATAAAACACGGGCTATCTCCGGTGTCCCAGCGAGGCGCGCGCCAGGTCAGCCGCACCGATGAGTCCAGCGTCACCGGACATTTCCGCGATTTCAATGCGGGCGACAGGTCGGCTCGTGCGCGCGGAAACGCTGGCCTCAAACGAGGCGCGGATGGGGTCGAGCAGAGGAGCACCCACGGCGGACACCCCGCCGCCGATGACGAAAAGTTCGGGGTCGAGCACCGACTGCAGCAACGCACACGCACGTCCCAGTTCGGTTCCGAGGTCGGTCAAGGCGCCCAACGCGCCCTCGTCCCCGTTCTCGACCAGTTCCACGAATCCCGCCGCCGTGATTTCACCCGCGTCGGCAATCAGCCGGGCCAGTCCTCCGCCATCGCGTTCGGCACGCTCGTGCGCATAGCGCTGCAGGGCGCGGCCGGATGCGTACTGCTCCACGCAACCGCGAGCGCCGCAGCTGCATTCCACACCGCCCGGATGCATGCACATGTGTCCCAGTTCGGCCGCCGATCCGAACCCACCGCGGAACACCTCGCCCGAGGCGATGATGGCGCCACCCAGTCCCGTTCCGATGGTGAGCATGGTCATGTGGGATACGCCCTGGCCGGCACCGAAACGGTGTTCAGCCCATCCCGCCGCATTGGCATCGTTATCAATCAGCACGGGGAGGTCGATGCGTTCGGCAAAAAGCTGCGCGACGGGGACGTTCACCCATCCCCCGATGTTGGGCGCAATTCGCACCGTTTCACGCGTCAGATCGACGAATCCGGGAATCGCGATTCCGACGGCCACCGGTTCATGTTCGGCCGACAATTCGGCAATCATCCGCGCAACGGCGTCCACAACTTCGGATCCGTCGGGGGTGTCAATCCGCTGCTGGGTGAGGATTCGACCGTCGGCGGACACCACACCTCCGGCGATCTTTGTTCCGCCGATATCGATTCCAATTGCGCGCATCGTGAAAGTCTACGGAACTTCTGTCGCACAGCGCTAGTGACCAGTAGAGTAAAGGGCAACCCTCGGCCCAAAGGAGTATCCGTGAAAGAATTCAGCACCCCGGTCCTGATCCCCAATGTCCCTTCGGACAACATCACCGACCTGCTGGAAACACGGTTTGCCATGACCCCCGACCTGGTGCTGTTTGGCATCCAGCAAAAAGACGGAACCTGGGCCCCGATCACGGTCAGCGAGTTCCGCGAGCACGTGATGTCGCTGGCCAAGGGTTTTATCGCCGCCGGCATCAAGCCGGGCGACAAGATCGGCATGATGTGCAAGGTCAGCTACGAATGGACCCTGGTCGACTTTGCAATGTTCTATGCGGGTGCCACCCTGGTCCCCGTATACGAGACATCCTCCCCGTCGCAGATTGCCTACACCCTGAACGATTCCGGGGCCACGGGCCTGATTGTCGAGACCGCCGAATATTTCCAGCGATTCGACGAGGCGCGTCCCGAGACCCCCAAGGTCGAGACGGTCTGGCAACTGCACCTCAACGACATTGACAAACTGATTACCGCCGGCGAGGGCGTGTCGGACGCAGAGTTGGAAACTCGTCGCACCACGGCACAGTCCACCGACCTGGCCACCCTGATTTACACCTCAGGCTCCACGGGCAATCCCAAGGGGTGCATCCTGTCGCACGGCAACTTCGTCGACACCATTCGCAACTCTGCCCTCGAAATGGATGAGGTCGTGGGCATGCCCGGCGCCTCAACTCTGCTGTTCATCACCGCAGCTCACGTTTTTGCCCGATTCATCAGCATCCTCTGCGTGCACTCGGGTGTTCGCGTGGGACACCAGAGCGACACCAAGCTGCTTTTGCCCTCGCTGGGAAGCTTCCAGCCCACCTTCCTCCTGGCTGTGCCCCGTGTGTTCGAGAAGGTCTTCAACTCGTCCGAACAGAAGGCCGAGGCCGCCGGCAAGGGTGCGATTTTCCGCAAGGCCGCTGCCACCGCCATCGCCTATTCCCGCGCTCTCGACGCCGGCAAGGTTCCCCTGGGACTGAAGCTGCAGTTCATCGTCCTCGACAAGCTGGTGCTGTCCAAACTGCGTCACGCACTGGGCGGCAAGGTCGTGTACGCCATCAGCGGTTCCGCTCCGCTGGGAAGCCGCCTTGGCCACTTCTATCGCAGCCTCGGATTCCGCGTCCTCGAGGGCTATGGCCTGACCGAGACGACGGCGCCGGCGACCATCAACCTGGCGCACAAGTTCAAGATTGGTACCGTCGGACCCGTCCTGCCCGGCATCTCGGTTCGCACCGAGGACGGAGGTGAAATTCTCGTCAAGGGAATCAACGTGTTCCAGGGGTATTGGAAGAACAAGAAGGCCACCGACGAGGTACTGCAGGATGGCTGGTTCCGCACCGGTGACATCGGGTCCTTCGACGACGAGGGCTATCTGACCATCACCGGACGCAAGAAGGAAATCATCGTGACCGCGGGTGGAAAGAACGTTGCACCCCCCGTGCTCGAGGACCCGATTCGAGCCAACCTGTTGGTCGGCCAGTGCGTGGTCGTCGGCGACCGTCGCCCCTTCGTCGGCGCGCTGATCACTCTCGACATGGAGATGCTGCCCGTATGGCTGCACAACGTGGGACTCGACCCCAACATGACCGATGCGGAAGCCTCGCAGAACCCGCAGGTCTTGGCCGAGATTCAGACGGCAGTGGACCGCGCCAACAAGCGCGTGTCACGTGCGGAATCGATCCGAAAGTTCGTGGTACTCCCCACCGAATTCACCGAGGCCAGCGGCCACTTGACCCCCAAGATGAGCATCAAGCGCTCCGTGATTGTCAACGACTTCAGCGCCGAAATCGATGCCCTGTACGGCGACAGTGTGGACTCGGAAGGACTCGGGGCCTAACCCCGGGCCCGACCTGTTCGAGGTTAGGCCACGCGGAACCAGGTGGCCTGGCGAATTTGCCGCATTGCTTCGCGCTTGATTTCGGGCTCGAGTCCCTCTATGTACAGCGCGCCATCCAGATGGTCGGTCTCGTGTTGCAGCGCTTGCGCTAACAACCCCTCCCCCTGAAGCTCCACGACGTTTCCCTCGAGGTCCGTACCCGTCACCCGAGCAAATGGGTACCGCATCCGCGGGAAGGTAAATCCCGGAACGGACAGGCACCCTTCATCCACCAGGCGTGGCTCGCCACGCACCTCGACCAGCTCGGGATTGAGGACATACCCGATAACTCCGTCAACGTTGTAGCTGAAGGCCCGAAGTCCGACTCCAATCTGGGTGGCGGCGACGCCAGCACGACCGGGAACCGCAACGGTATCCAGTAGGTCGCGCACCAATCGGCGGGTTGCGTCATCAACGTGAACGATTCGGTCCGTCGCACTGCGCAGAACCGGGTCGCCAAAATAGCGAATATCGCGTACCGGCATTACTTGGACGAGGTCTGAATGCCTTCGACCACGAGGGCCGCCAGCAGAGTCACGGATTCGCGGGTCAACTTGCTCAGCTTGTCCCAGCTGATCACTGAACCGGCCGCGATGTGGTCGTCATAGGGGATTCGGACGACGTCACGAACACGCGAACGGAAGTGGTTTTCGATCTCGTCCAGTTTGACCAACACGGTTCCCTGGGTCGCGGTGTTGAGCGCGACGATCGAGTTCTTCACGAGGTCCGCATAGCCGTTGGTTTCCAACCAGGTCAGCGTCTCGGACGCGAGGCGAGCCTCGTCGATCGAACCACCCGACACGATGACGAGTGAGTTTGCGCGTTGCAAGGTGGGACGCATGACCGAGTGAACGATGCCGGTACCGCAGTCGGTGAGGACGATCGAGTAATAGCGCGACGTGATGTCGGCCACGATGTTGTAGTCGAACTCGTCGAAGGCCTCGGACAGTGCGGGGTCGGAGTCCGAGGCGAGCACGTCGAGGCGGGTTGCATCGCGGGACACGAATTCAGAGAAATCGGTGAACGACGAGATGCTCGGGGCCTTGTTGACGACATCGCGGATCGTGTAGCGGGTCGAACGAGGAACGCGCTCGGCGAGGGTTCCACGGTCGGGGTTGGCGTCGATTGCGACGACTCGGTCCTCGCGCATGCGAGCGAGCGCCATGCCCAACAGCGTGGTCGTAGTGGTCTTGCCCACGCCGCCCTTACGGGTGAGGACGGGAACGAATCGGGCACTTCCGGGAAGCGCAACGCCGATACGGGCTTCGAGAGCCTTGCGGGCTCGGACCTTTGCGGAATCGCCGAGGTTGATGGTGTGAAACGACGCGTTCCACACGGCACGACGGATACCGCCCTCGGGTGCGACGCGCTTGTCCTTGATGTCCAAGAGGCGTTCGTCGGTCAACAGGGCTGCGGGCTCGGGGACCGAGGACACGCCCTCGTGACGACGCGAATACATTCCCGAATCCGCGCGGAAAGTCAACGACGATTCGGTTCCCGTGGTCTGGAGTGCATCGGCGGTGTTGGCCGTTTCATCGGCCAATTCCACTGTGGTTTCCTCGACCGATTCTTCAACGATAGGTTCCGTGGGGGACGAATCGACAACAACGTCCACTGTCTCTTCCGCCGCGGGTTCGACAGAGTCTGTGGGCGCGTTCTTCTTCGTAATTTCAGCCACAGTGGACCCTCCGATAGTAAATCTGTGAAATTTCAGTGTAGCGAAATGCGCAGACTACTCAGAAACCGATTCGAGGACGACGAGCAGGTCACCCGGCTCGACCTGCTGAGTCGTCGGAATGACGACACGTGCCACGCGGCCACGAGTCTGCGACGTAATCGCCGCCTCCATCTTCATGGCCTCGATCGTCGCGACAACTCCGCCGGCCTCGACGACGTCGCCCACCGATACCTGCATGGTGACGACTCCGAGGAACGGAGCACCCACATGCGAGGCGTTGGCCGGGTCGGCCTTCTCGGCGAGGCTGGTCTGCACGTCGATGGTCTTGTCACGGATCAGCAGCGGGCGCATCTGGCCGTTCAACGTGGCCATGACGGTGCGCATGCCCTTGTCGTCGGGCTCGCTGATGGCCTCGAGAGTAATGAATAGCGAGACACCCTTTTGGATCTCGACGACGTGTTCCACGCCGACCTTCAGGCCGTAGAGGTAGTCGTGGGTGGTGAGGATCGACAGGTCGCCATAGATCTCACGCGAGGCATCGAAGTGCTCGGTGGGCTGCGGGAACAGCAGTCGGTTGAGAGTCGCCCGACGTGTGGCGGAATCTGCCGACAGCAGTTTCTCGTCCTCTGCGTCCAGAGTTTCCTTGACGGGCTTGATGGTGCGACCCTCGAGCACCTTGGTGCGGAAGGGTTCGGGCCAACCACCGGGCAGGTCACCCAGTTCACCCGCCATGAATCCGATGACCGAATCCGGGATGTCGTACTTGCCAGGGTTCGCCTCGAAATCGGCGGGATCAGCGTTTGCCGCTGCGAGCTGCAGTGCAAGGTCACCGACAACCTTGGACGAGGGGGTCACCTTCGTGGGGCGACCGAGAATTCGGTTGGCCTCGGCGTACCAGTCCTCGACCTTCTCGAACTGGTCCCCCAGTCCCAGCGCGATGGCCTGCTGGCGCAGGTTCGACAGCTGACCGCCGGGAATTTCGTGCTTGTACACGCGACCCGTGGGGCCGTGTGGTAATGCCGATCATTTTGGGCGGTGCCGGCACGATTTTGCGCACAGCGGAAATCATGCGCGGC
>CAZRHP010000046.1:3424-7023 GCA_964599975.1 uncultured Gulosibacter sp. | reverse complement strand
CAGCCAACTCGGGTTGGTGGACAGCACTCGCTGACCCTCTGGGCCAGGACTGGTCGATCGAGGCATTCAACACGGTTCTGAGCCGCGACGACATGTTCGGTTCGTTTGTCAACACCGTCGTTGTTGCCGTTCCCTCGACCGTGCTGCCCATCCTCATCGCCGCCTTTGCCGCGTACGCCTTCACCTTCATCGAGTTCCGCGGCCGCGAAATCTATTTCGCCATCGTGGTCGCGCTGATGGTTGTGCCGCTGCAGGCCGCACTGGTTCCCGTGGTTCGCGGTCTGCGCGCCATCAAGGAAACTACCGGCATCAGCCTCATGGGTAACTACCCGGGAGCATGGTTGATGCACGCCGCATTCGCTCTGCCTCTGGCCATCTACATCCTGCGTAACTACATGATGACGCTGCCCATGGCCCTGATCGAAGCAGCCCGTATCGACGGTGCGTCGTGGTACCAGATCTTCTGGAAGCTCGTCATGCCCATGTCGGTTCCCGCGTTGGCCTCGTTCGCTATCTTCCAGTTCCTGTGGGTCTGGAACGACTACCTGATCGCCTTCATCTTCGTCGACTCGAAGCCCGTCATGACGTACCGTCTGCTGCGTCTGCTGGGTCAGTACGGTGACGGCTGGCAGAACGTGGCCGCCGGTTCGTTCATCAGCCTCATCGTGCCGTTGATTGTGTTCTTTGCACTGCAGCGATTCTTTGTCCGCGGTCTGACGGCCGGTTCGGTTAAGTAATCTTGTAGTTGTGTCCCCGTCGGCGCAGGCCGCGGGGACACAGTTTTGTCATCAAGGAAAGAGGTACTCATGTCGGAACACACCTTTTTGCGCGGGCCCGCGGACTGGTGGCGTCAGGCCGTTGTGTACCAGGTGTACCCCCGCAGTTTCGCTGACGCGAACGGTGACGGCATCGGTGACCTTCGTGGCATCATCAACAAGGTTCCCTACCTGGCAGAACTCGGCGTTGATGCAATCTGGCTGAGCCCCTTCTTCCCCTCGGCGCTGGCCGACGGCGGGTATGACGTCGACGATTATCGCAACGTCGACCCCCGCATCGGAACTCTGGCCGAATTCGACGAACTTGTCGAAAGCCTGCACTCGCGCGGCATGCGTATCTTTATCGATGTCGTTCCCAACCACTCCTCGGATCGCCACGTGTGGTTCCAAGAGGCCCTGGCCGCTGGCCGTGGTTCGGCCGCACGCGAACGCTACATCTTCCGTGAAGGTCGTGGCGACTCCGGCGAAATCCGCCCCTCGGAACTCATCAGCCACTTCGGTCCTACCGCCTGGACCCGAGTCGAAGACGGCCAGTGGTACCTGCACCTGTTCACCAAGGAACAGCCGGACTTTAACTGGGATCACCCCGAGGTGCGCGAGGACTTCCTGCACACGTTCAAGTTCTGGTCTGACCGTGGCGTCGACGGCTACCGCATTGACGTAGCCCACGCCTTGGTCAAAGACATGACCGACCCTCTGCCCGAACGCGATTCGTACGATGTCAGCGTCATGAAGACCGACGGTTCCGACCGCCTGTTCGACCGTGACGAAGTTCACAACATCTATGCCTCGTGGCGTCAGCTGTTCAACCAGTACGACCCGCCCCGAGTCGCCGTCGCCGAGGCCTGGGTTCCCGCGAACCGCCGCCCCGCCTATGCATCGACCAACGGACTGGGCCAGGCCTTCAACTTTGACCTGCTCGTCGCCCCGTGGCAGTCGCAAAACTTCCGCGACATCATTGACTACAACGTGTCCGAGGCGCACTCGGCCGGGTCGTCGACCACATGGGTGCTGTCGAACCACGACGTCATCCGCCACGTCACCCGGTACGCATTGCCCGACGGTGTCGACGAGCACGAATGGCACCGCAGCGGTGGGGTCAACCCCGCCCCCAACCTCGCGGTCGGTGCGGCTCGCGCCCGTGCGGCGACGGCCTTGATTCTGGCCCTGCCCGGTTCGACCTACCTGTATCAGGGCGAGGAACTCGGTCTGCCCGAACCCATCGTCCCCGACGAGCACATCCAGGACCCGCAGTGGATCCGCACCGATGGCGAACTGAAGTCGCGCGACGGATGCCGCGTTCCGCTGCCCTGGGAGGCCACCGGCCCCTCGTTCGGTTTCGGATCGGGTGAATCGCACCTGCCCCAGCCCGCATGGTTCGCGAACTATGCCGTCGACGTGCAGTCCGATTCGGAATCATCGACCCTGAACTTCTACCGTCGTGCGCTGCGCGAACGCAAGCGACTTCTGACCGAGGACACTCTCGAGTGGAAGGACAGCCCGCAGGGCGTCATGCACTTTGTGCGACCCAACGGCTGGGCGTGCATCACGAACTTCACCGGTGCTCCGTTCGCGTTGCCCGAGGGCGATGTCGTGCTGCTGTCGAGCCCGCTGGTCGGCGGCAAACTGCCCGTGAACGCCACCGCGTGGGTGCTGACCGCGTCATAATTCGACGCGAACTGTAACAAAACTCAAGATTTCGTAGCAGTTCGGAACGCGATGTGCGTTGCGAATATACGGTCTGTACGTTCGAGGAAACCCGAACACAAGGACTCTCATGGCACTCACGGAATCTTCCCGCGGAATCGACATTCATGTCGCTGCTGCACCCGTTGCAGTGCGCGGTGTGACCAAAACATTCGGCACAGGTACGTCCGCCGTATCGGTGCTCAGCGACATCTCGCTGGACATTGCTGCCGGTGAAATTGTGGTCCTGCTGGGACCCAGCGGCTGCGGAAAGTCCACCCTCTTGCGTCTCATCGCGGGACTCGAAACAGCAACAACTGGTGCAGTCCTCGTCGATGGTGCACCAGTTTCGGGAATCAACTTGCGGTGCGGTGTGGTTTTCCAGGAGCCCCGCCTGTTCCCGTGGAAGAGTATCTCAGACAACGTCCTCGTCGGTTCTCGCGGAGGCGCGAACCGCGAAGCTGCCGCACGACTTCTGGACGCCGTCGGTCTGACGGGATTTGAGAAGCACCTTCCCCGTCAGGTGTCCGGCGGCATGGCACAGCGCGCGGCACTCGCACGTGGGCTCGCCGGATCTCCCGGTGTTCTGCTGCTCGACGAGCCCTTCGCGGCACTCGACGCGTTGACCCGACTGACCATGCAGGACCTGTTGCTCGATGTCGCAGCGGAAACCGGATCGACCGTAATCCTCGTCACCCACGACATCGACGAGGCGCTTCACCTCGCCGACCGAATCGTTGTACTCGGTGAACGCGGAACGGGTATCGCCGAAATTGTGACCGTCGACCACCCGCGACCCCGTGACCGCAGCCACCCCGGCCTCGCCCCCTTGAGGGCGGAACTGTTGGCCCGATTCGGGATTCACCCCTAGACCCCCCAAACCCGCACCACACATCACAAAGGAAAAACCATGTCATTCACCACCCACAAACTGGCGGCCGTCGCCGCCATCGCAGCTGCGAGCCTCGGGCTCAGCGGTTGCGCCGCAGGCGAAGCAGCCCCCGAGGCCCCCGCAGCAGACCAGCTCGAAACACTCGTGCTCGACTATGCAAACTGGAACCCCCTGAGCCTCGTCATCAAGAATCAGGGCTGGTTGGAAGACGAACTCGCCGATGAAGGAATCACCGTTGAATGGGT
>CAZRHP010000046.1:1081-3324 GCA_964599975.1 uncultured Gulosibacter sp. | reverse complement strand
GGATTCTCGGAAGACATCGCCCGCGTCGTGCTGCTCGAACGCACCAACGTCGACGTGTCGATCGTTCCCGGTGCGGTACAGCGCGCTGTGCTCGAGACCATCATCCCCGTGCTCGTCGAGGTCGGCAAGGTGAAGACCGAAGAGGCCGCACGCTCGGCTCTCGAGACCCTGTACGTCGACTCGGTCGCAAAGCTGGTCGAGTAATCATGAGCACGTTGGACACCGGCACTCGCCGCACCCAGAATTCTTCCGTCGGGTCACTGACCTCGGTCACTCGTACCGTGACGACGGTTGCCCTGGGGCTGCTGGTACCGGTGTCCATCGTCGCACTGTGGGCGTACTTTGCGAGCACGGGCGAGTTTTCGACCAGCCAGTTGCCCAGCCCCGGCGACGTGTTGTGGGCTGCCGGTGACCTGGCCAGCCGCGCCGTGCTGTGGGACCACATCGCCATCAGTGCCCAGCGTGTGGCCACAGGTTTCGCTACCGGCGCCGCGATTGGTATCGTTGTCGGCTCGTTGGTGGGCTTGTCGAAAATCGCCGGCGTCATCATTCAGCCCACTATCGGCGCTATCCGTGCCGTGCCGTCACTGGCATGGGTTCCGCTGCTGCTGATTTGGTTGGGAATTTACGAGGCGCCCAAACTGACTCTGATCGCCATTGGCGCGTTTTTCCCCGTTTTCACTACAGTCGCCGCGGGTTTCCGTGCGGTCGATCGCAACCTCGTCGAGGTGGGACGGGCTTACGGTTTAACCGGTATTCGACTGGTGACCCAGGTGTTGCTTCCTGCCGCGGCTCCCACCATTTTTTCGGGCATCCGTCTGGGGTTGGCACAGTCGTGGTTGTTCCTGGTTGCTGCCGAACTCATTGCCTCGTCGAAGGGCTTGGGCTTCCTGCTGCTGGACAGCCAGAACTCTGCGCGGACGGATATTCTGTTTTTGGTGATCATCCTGCTCGCCGTGCTGGGCAAGCTGACCGACTTCCTCGTCGGTTTGGTGGAAAAGCGCGTGCTGCGCTGGGTGTAGCACCCTCAATTGTCGAAAGTTGGTTGTACAGTGACGTTGATTCCCGCACCCGAACTGATTGGTGATGCTTGGTTGTCGACGGGTGGTCGCCGACTCTCGATCGAGGATCTGCGCGGACGATTCGTCCTGTTGGACTTTTGGACACTGTGCTGTGTGAACTGCCACCATGTTCTGGCGGAACTGCGCCCCATCGAGGCCCAATTCCACGACGTGTTGACCGTTGTCGGCGTGCATTCGCCGAAGTTTGAGCACGAGAAGCGCCCCGAGACCGTGGCCAGCGCGATTGAACGTCACGATATTCATCACCCGGTGTTGAACGACCCGAACATGTCCACCTGGCAGGAGTACGGCGTGCGCGCCTGGCCCACCCTGGTGTTGATTGACCCCGAGGGCAACATTGTTGCCACCTATTCGGGCGAGGGTCACGGTCACGCTTTGACCGCGACGTTGGAGCGCCTTGTTCCGGAATACGAGGCGCGCGGAACTGTGGTGCGCGGCGCCGATGTGTATGTCGCCCCCGAACCCGGTGATTCGCCGTTCCGTCAGCCGGGCAAGGTGACG
The DNA here is from genome assembly GCA_964599975.1 of uncultured Gulosibacter sp. Taxonomy (GTDB): domain Bacteria; phylum Actinomycetota; class Actinomycetes; order Actinomycetales; family Microbacteriaceae; genus MWH-TA3. The sequence goes on along the minus strand of CAZRHP010000046.1, from coordinate 1,741 downwards.
GTCATTCCGGCGCCGTTGCGCGCCGCGTTCAACGATTCCGACCTGTTGGTCAGCAACAGTGGGGGACACACGTTGATTGCGGTGTCGTCTGATGCCCTGGATGTCCCGAGAGCGATTCTGGGGTCCGGTGACCGCGGTCGTACGGATGGTTTTATCCCCGACGCCGAATTCGCTGAGCCCTACGGTGTGGTGTTTGTCGACGGTCCCATCGCGGAGCGACTGGGAGTTGACCTGGTGGTGTCCGATACGGCCAATCACCTGCTGCGTGGCATCAATGTTACTGAAGGTACCGTGGTGACTTTGGCAGGTACGGGTGCCCAGTGGATGGGCTCCGACCCCACCGAAGGCAACGCGGTCGATGTCCCACTGTCGACCCCGTGGGATCTGGCTGTGCTGGGCGACGACATTGTCATCGCCATGGCGGGCGACCATCGCATTTGGGCTTTCTCGACCATCGATCGCACGGTCCGCGTGATTGCGGGTACGACCAATGAGGGTCTCGTGGATGCTCCGAACGAGTCGGCGTGGTTTGCGCAGCCGTCCGCCGTGGTGGCTACCACCCAACGCGGCGGCGGCGTGTGGGTCGCCGATTCGGAAACATCGGTCGGCGGCACATTGGCATTGGTGCAGAATGGCGATATGATTGAACTGAATGTAGAA
>CAZRHP010000046.1:0-1071 GCA_964599975.1 uncultured Gulosibacter sp. | reverse complement strand
GGCTCTGCGTTTCGTGGGCCGTACCACCACCGAGACGGTGTCGGGTCACGGACTTTTTGATTTTGGTCACCGCGATGGCACCGCCAGCGAGGCCCTGTTCCAGCACCCCTTGGGCCTGGCGGAACTTCCCGACGGTTCTGTGTTGATAGCGGACACGTACAACGGGGCGGTGCGTCGTTTTGATCCTGCCACAAACACGGTGTCGACCATTGCCCGCAACCTGTCCGAGCCCAGCGACGTGGTTGTGGTGCACGCCAATGGCTCCGCCCACCTTGTCGTCGTCGAGGCGGCCGCTCACCGGTTGACCCGTGTGCCGTTGGATCAGTCCGTTGTCGTCGAGGGCGAAGCGTTGCGCACTGTCCGGCCGGCGCTGCATGTCGCCGCGGGAACTGCCACGGTCGAGGTCGTGTTCTCGCCGCCGCCGGGACAGAAGTATGACGACCGTTATGGCCCGTCGACCGCACTTGTCGTCAGCAGCACACCCGCCGATCTGATTCTGTCGGGTGCGGGCCGCAGCGTTGAACTGGTGAGGGACATCGTGCTCAACCCCGAAATCACCGAGGGTGTTTTACACATCGCGGCGCGCGGTGCATCGTGTGATTCCGAGGATGCCGGCATTGAACACGCCACGTGCCACATTCACCAGCAGGATTGGGGTATCCCCGTCCGAATCTCTGAGGGCGGCGAATCGGTTGTGTCTCTGGTGCTGTCCGGCGCGTAACATTTCGTCGCATTACGACCGGCCGATGTGGGCCGGTGTTAGCGTGTGACCATCATGAATTTCTCGGCCACCTGTTGTTGTTGTCTCTAGTTCTGTCGAACTAGAACTTTCTCGCGCTGTCTGAATACGCGCACCCCACAACAACACACACCGAGTGACACCGCAGCGGCGGTGGTTCACCTATACCCAGGGATTTTTGATGAATTTCGCACACCGCCTCTCTGACACCATCGGCAACACACCGTTGGTCCGTTTGAATTCCGTGACCGAAGGAATCGCGGCCACCGTGCTGGCGAAGCTGGAATACATGAACCCGGGCGGTTCCGCTAAGGACCGCATCGCCCGCCGCA
>CAZRHP010000045.1:0-7033 GCA_964599975.1 uncultured Gulosibacter sp. | reverse complement strand
CGACTGGATTTGGCGGCAACCAACGTCGACATCCTGCGCAACATCATGCCCAAGTTGGTGGAGCGCGCACCCGATGCCGTGTTCCTGTTGGTCACCAATCCCTGCGATATCTTGGCGACCGCGGCCCGTGAATTCAGTGGGTTGCCGGCCAGCCGCGTTTTTTCGTCGGGAACCGTGTTGGATTCGTCGAGGCTTCGGTGGATGTTGTCACAACGCACGGGTGTTGCAACGAGCTCCATCCACGCGTACATCGTCGGCGAACACGGTGATTCGGAATTCCCCTTGTGGTCCCAGGCTCGGATCGGGCCTATGCCCGTGACCTCGTGGCGCGATTCATCAGGTGATCGCATTCCCGCACAAGAACTGGATGACATTGCCGAATCGGTCAAGACCGCGGCGTACACCGTCATCGCGGGAAAGGGCGCGACGAACTATGCGATCGGCCTGAGCGGAGCCAGAATTGTCGAAGCGATCCTGTCGGACGAGGGTGCTGTGCTGCCCGTATCCAGCGTCCTGACCGACTACCACGGCATCAGCGGAATCGCCTTGAGCGTCCCCTCGGTGGTGAATTCGTCCGGAGTGGCTTCGGTCCTGGATGTGGAATTCGATTCGCGCGAGTTGGACCTTTTCCACCGTTCGGGACAGGCCCTTGCTGACGCATCGAAGGCTTTAGGTCTGGGCTAGCGGCTTATTGCCGCTGGGCCGCCTCGGCTCACCGTCGCGTTAGCTGGCCTCGGCGAGCTTAGCTTTCCAGTCCACCAACGCGCGAACTCGGGGGCTTTCGTCGTGAGCGAGGTCTCCCATGGCATCGGCCGGGACGAAAAAGTTGATGGCCACGAATGACCGCACGGTCTCGTCGGGATCATGCGCGAGCTTGCGCAGAATGTCGCAGGGTACGTGTTCGTTTCGAGCCAGCCACATGCGCACGCCGGGCTCGGGGTCATTCGATAGCGTCTCGAACAGTTCCTCGGGCGTGTGGCGCGATGCGGCAACCGTTTCGCGAATCTTGGGGTTGTCGCTCGTCGCCATGAGGCGCAGCCGGTCGATCTTTGACTGCGTCATCACGGGGCCGAGGAACTGGGCGATGGGCTCGTCACGCTGAACACCGTTGGACACATCCGTCATCTGTTGACGCTGGGCGGGGGTATTAAAACGTACGCAGGACATGGATTTATGTTAACCGCGCGAATGCCCGCGATTTGCCGCGCCACACCCCATAGACTCGCCGTATGGCGCGCACGGGCATGGATCGAATCTGGACTGTCCCCAACGTCATCTCCTTTCTGCGGCTGCTGTCCGTGCCGGTGTTCTTGTGGCTCTTGATTTCCGGTCAGGACGCCGTCGCGTTGATCGTGCTGATTGCCGCGACGACCAGCGATTTTGTCGACGGATTCCTGGCGCGCGCATTGAACCAGGTCACGAGGCTCGGCACCTTGTTGGACCCCATTTCGGACCGGCTCTTTATTGCCGCGAGCGTGGTCGCACTTTCTGTGCGGGGGATGATCCCGTGGATCCTGTTGGCCATCGTTCTGGCGCGCGATGTCGTCCTTCTCGTTGTGTATGTCCTCAAGCGTCGCCGTTTTGACGACATTCCGCCCGTGAATTACCTGGGAAAGGTCGCCACTTTTGTCTTGTTCATCGCTTTTCCCACGATTGTCGTGAGTTCTTTGCTGCCCGATGGTTCGGTGTCGGAACTGGTCGCGGCGCTGGGATGGTTCCTGGGTGGAATCGGTTCGTTGCTGTATTGGGTGACGGGCGTGCGTTATCTGCGAACGCTCTGGGGCGAAAAATCCGTCGACACAGGCTCCTGATTTTCGGGTAGTGTGAACAGCGGAGGCAGCATGAGCGACAACGACACTCGTCATTCGACGGAGCAATTCGGCAACGAATTTGCACACCGCTTGGACGAACTCGTTGGCGATGTTTCATCCGAGGAACTGGCCGCTATCGGTGCACTTCCCCCGGGAAGCGCCCTGTTCATCGTTCGTCGTGGCCCCAATTTGGGTGCGCGTTTCCTGCTGGACACCGATGTGGTCGTGGCCGGCCGTCACCCCGATGCCGAGATCTTCCTCGATGACGTCACCGTGTCGCGTCGTCACGCCGAGGTCACCCGTCAGGGCAAAAACTTCACGATTCGCGACCTCACCTCGTTGAACGGCACCTATGTTCAGGGCGGTCGCGTTGATTCGGCCCCGCTGACCGATGGCTGCGAGGTCCAGATCGGCAAATACCGCATGACGTTCTACGCATCGCGGCACGACATCGGTACTGGAGCGTAACGAATGGGTGCGGTTCCTCTTCCCAAGGATTCCGCGAGTAACTTGTCCATCGGACAGGTACTCGCGAAGTTGTCCATCGAATTTCCCGAACTGAGCTCGTCGAAGATTCGATTCCTCGAAGACCAGGGTTTGGTGTTGCCCGAACGCAGCGCCGGCGGTTACCGCACCTACACAATGCCTCTGGTCGAGCGCATCCGTGTGGTGTTGAGCCTGCAGCGCGATCACTTCCTGCCGTTGCGTGTGATCCGCGAGATTCTGGCGGACATGGACGCGGGCAAGGCCCCGTCGCTGCCTGGCGGGCAGTCCATCACCGTGGAATCGATTTTGTCGATCGAGGTGCGGTACACGCGTGCTGAGTTGCTGGACAAAACCGGTGCCACCCCCGCGCTGTTGAGCGACGCGATTTCGGTCAAGCTGCTGGCTCCCGCCGAGCTGTTCACCGAGGAAGCCGTCAAGACAATGTCCGCCCTCGTGAACCTCTACAAGGCCGGCATCGAACCTCGTCACCTGCAGCAGATGCGTGTTCAGGCCGAAAAGGACGCCGCGATTGTGCACTCGGCCGTGTTGCCATATGTCAAGAGCGCGAGCCGTGTGGGACGCCAGAAGGCCGTTGACGTTGCCCGCGATCTGGCATCAAACCTCGAACAGTTGCGCATCTCGGTTGTCATGCGCGCCGTAGAGGACAGCATCGGCTGACGCGACACGCGGACGATGAACTTCGCAATCATCCACAACTGTCGCTAGTGTGAGAACACAAAGTTTCAAGTTAAACGTGAAGGTTAGGAAACGGATGAGCGACAAGCTTGCCAACGTCGGTGAAGAACCGACTGAGGGTTACCGTGGTCAGGTGGCTGCGAACGCCGCCGGCATTTCCTACCGTCAGTTGGACTACTGGGCCCGTACCGAGCTCGTTCCCGCTACCGTGCGTGGCGCATCGGGTTCCGGCTCGCAGCGACTCTATTCCTTCCGGGACATCCTCGTCCTCAAGCTGGTGAAGCGACTTCTCGACACCGGCATCTCGCTGCAGCAGATCCGCGTTGCAGTCGAACAGCTGCGCGCATCGGGCATCAACGACCTTGCCGAAACCACACTCATGAGCGACGGCGCTTCGGTCTACATGTGCACCTCGAGCGACGAGGTTATCGACCTTGTGAACCGTGGCCAAGGCGTATTCGGAATTGCTGTCGGTAAGGTTCTGCGGGAAGTTGAAACCTCGCTGATCGACCTGGAGCTCGTTGATGTCAACGCGCCGATGGACGAACTGGCTGTCAAGCGCGCATCTCGCGCGAGCTAGGTTCTCTGCCGACACGCACCCAGCGGGCTGGATCGATGACGTGTCCGCCCTGAGTTGCGCGTGCGTTCGGTGTGAGCTGCGTGTCCGCCCGGTATCCCGGTGTTCCGTGGCGAGGGAATCGACGGGTTAGTCCTCGTCGGGGACCGTTGGAGTCAGAATCTGATCGAGCAGTGAATCGAATGTTGCCGCGAGTCCCTGGGCGGTGTTGCCGGGCCAGCGGTGAATCGGCGTGGCCGCGCCAGTGGCCTGCTGCATCGTCAGTGTTTCTTCGATGATGGGTTCCAGAACCGCGTCACCAAAAAGTTGTTCCATTTCCTCGAGCCGGAAACGATGTTCCGCGGAATCGGGGCGGTAACGGTTCACAATCACACCCGCGGTGCGCAACCGAGGTGACATTTTGGTGCGCATGGCCTCGAGAGCCAGCAGTGTGCGGTGAACGGCGGTTACCGAGAACAGGCCAGGTTCTGCGACGACAACGACGGCGTCTGACGCCGTCCACGAGGTCTGGGTCAACGCGTTGAACGAGGGTGGGCAGTCGATCAGGACCACATCGTAGTCACGCTCGATAAACGCCAGCGCTTCTTCCAGCTTCCACAGATCGTTCTTTGTCGGCGTGGGGGAGTCGTGCTGTGCGACGCCCTGCGAGCCCATCATGATGTCGACAGGGGTGTCGCTCGGGGCCGTCCAGGTCGAGGGGCCTACCGCGTTGCGGACATTTTTCGCGGTCAAAGACTTCAAAATGGTGTCGATGTTGTACCCGTGCGACGACCTCGAGGCCAGTGCGGCGGACACATCGGACTGTGGGTCCATGTCGATGACGAGGGTGCGAAGACCCCGTGCATAGGCGGCTGAAGCCAAACCAAGGGTGACGGTTGTCTTTCCGACACCGCCCTTTAACGAGCTCACGCTAACGACCTGCACGAGAGACAGCCTACCTTTCAGTAGGCTGGAAGGGCGGAACACCACGGCCGACCATATTCATTTATTGCCACCCCAGGGTAAGGGAGACAATGTTTTCTAAGATTCTTGTTGCTAATCGAGGCGAAATTGCGATTCGAGCGTTTCGCGCCGCGTACGAACTTCGTGCGAAAACTGTCGCTGTTTTTGCGTACGAGGACCGCGAATCCACACACCGATTCAAGGCTGACGAGGCGTATCAGATTGGTCAGATCGGTCACCCCGTTCGTGCCTACCTCGACATCGACGAAATCATTCGTGTAGCAAAGGAATCGGGCGCCGACGCGATTTACCCCGGATACGGTTTCCTCAGCGAAAACCCGGATCTGGCCCAGGCCGCCGCCGAGAACGGCATCACGTTCATTGGCCCCAACTCGTCCGTGCTCGAGATGGCGGGTAACAAGGTCACCGCGAAAGAGCACGCGATTGCGGCCGGTGTCCCCGTTCTGGAATCATCCGAGGCGACAACCGACCTCGACGCTCTCGTAGCGTTCGCGGACACTATCGGATTCCCCGTTTTCGCCAAGGCCGTTGCCGGTGGTGGTGGCCGCGGTATGCGTCGAGTGGAGAAGCGTGAAGACCTTCGCGCGGCACTCGAGGCCGCCATGCGCGAGGCCGAGAGTGCGTTCGGCGATGGTCGCATGTTCGTCGAACAGGCGGTGCTGCGTCCTCGCCACATCGAGGTGCAAATCCTTGCCGACGGTGTGGGGAACACCATGCACCTGTTCGAGCGTGACTGCAGCGTGCAGCGTCGCCACCAGAAGGTTGTCGAAATTGCACCGGCACCCAACCTCGACCAGAACATCCGCGAAGCCATGTACCGTGACGCCGTCGCATTCGCTCAGTCGATCGGGTACGTGAACGCGGGAACAGTCGAATTCTTGCTCGACACCGCTGGTCCCCGTGCGGGCAAGCACGTGTTCATCGAGATGAACCCCCGAATTCAGGTGGAGCACACGGTGACCGAAGAAGTCACCGACGTAGACCTGGTTCAGTCGCAGATGCGCATTGCGGCGGGCGAAACGCTGGCCGACCTGGGGCTGTCGCAGGACACCCTGGTGTTGCGCGGGGCCGCTCTGCAGTGCCGCATCACCACCGAGGACCCGACCCAGGGTTTCCGTCCCGACACCGGTCGAATCTCGACGTACCGTTCGCCCGGTGGCGCCGGCGTGCGACTCGACGGCGGAAGCATCGCCCAGGGTGCGCGCATCTCGCCTCACTTCGACTCGATGCTCGCCAAGATGACGACGCGTGGGCGCGACTTTACGACCGCCGTTGCCCGCGCTCGTCGCGGTCTCGCCGAATTCCGCATCCGTGGCGTAACCACCAACATCCCGTTCCTGCAGGCCCTGTTGGACGAGCCCGCCTTTGTGAACGGCGACCTCTCGACGTCCTTCATCGACGAACGACCCCACCTGGTGTCCGCCCGTCGTTCGCAGGACCGCGGTACCCGAATCCTGACCCACTTGGCGGAAGTCACCGTCAACCAGCCCAACGGAAACGGCGACGGCACGATTGACCCGGCCATCAAGCTGCCCGAGATCGACCTCAGCGTCCCTGCGCCCGCGGGGTCGCTGCAGCGACTGCTCGACCTGGGTCCCGCCGGTTTTGCCGCCGATCTGCGTCAGCAAAAAGCTCTCGCCGTGACGGACACGACGTTCCGTGACGCACACCAAAGCCTGTTGGCCACTCGCGTTCGCACCCGCGACCTCGTCGCCGTCATGCCTCACCTGGCCCGCCTGACACCGAATCTGCTGTCAGTCGAGGCGTGGGGTGGCGCAACCTATGACGTCGCGCTGCGATTCCTGGGCGAGGACCCCTGGGACCGTTTGGCGGAAATGCGTGAGGCGCTGCCCAACACCGCGATTCAGGCGCTGATCCGCGGACGCAACACCGTGGGGTACACCCCGTATCCCGCGGCCGTCACCGAAAACTTTATTCGCGAAGCCGATGCCACCGGTGTGGACATCTTCCGCATCTTTGACGCACTCAACGATGTCAACCAGATGCGACCCGCAATCGATGCAGTTCTCGAGACGAATCGCGCCGTCGCCGAAGTAGCGCTGTGCTACAGCGGTGACCTGCTGAACCCTGCCGAGGACATTTACACGCTGGACTATTACCTGCGGCTGGCCGAGAAAATCGCCGAATCCGGCGCGCACATTCTCGCCATCAAGGACATGGCCGGTTTGTTGCGTGCGGGTGCCGCGTCGACCCTGGTGTCGGCCCTGCGCGAACGTTTCGACCTGCCCGTCCACCTGCACACCCACGACACGGCGGGTGGCCAGCTGGCAACCCTGATCGCCGCGAGCGAGGCCGGCGTCGACGCTGTCGACGTGGCGAGCGCACCGATGGCGGGTACCACCAGCCAGCCCAGCGCCTCGGCACTAGTCGCGGCCCTGGCCCACACCGCTCGGGACACCAACATTTCGTTGGACGCAGTCAGCTCGCTCGAGCCGTACTGGGAAGCCGTGCGACACATGTACAAGCCCTTTGAGTCGGG
>CAZRHP010000044.1:0-7140 GCA_964599975.1 uncultured Gulosibacter sp. | reverse complement strand
AGCAGTGCGACACCCAGACCGGCGGAAATTGCGATCAGCATCGCACGGGTGCGTTGGGGGTCTGAACTACGTGGTGCGCGTGGGGCCTGTGCTGGTGCGAGGGTAAGACCCGCAACGGGAAGTGCGATTGTGGCGTCGCCGTGACCGGGTGCATCGTCGTCGTGCTGGGCGCCGACCGGGGCAGTGGATGCCGGGGGTACGGTCGCAGCAAACAGCTGGGTTGCGGGCTGTTCGGTTCCCGCGGGTGCATCAACCGTTGTGGCTGAACCACCGAAAAGGAAATCGAATGCATCCGGCTCGTTGTCGACATCATCGTCAGACACAACGGGCTCGTCGTATTCCTGCAATGCGTCATAAATTGCGGAAGCAAAAGGGTCGTTGCTGGGGGCTGGTTCCGCAAACACGCCGGTCTCGACGACGGGCTCTGCAGCAGGTTCCACGACCGCCTCGATCAGCGCGGTGTCATCGGCTTCACCGTCAATTTCGGGTCCACCCACAAAATCGGGAGCACCCTGATCGGCGGACAACACCGTGGGGGCCTGGGGCAGTTCCCATTCTTCGATGGGCACGGTGGCGTTGGGGTCGAAGGGTGCCGCCGAAACATCAGCCTGCGCCTCGGAATTTGCGCCATCAAATGGTGAAACTGCGGGGGTCATCGCCTCGCTGGTCGTGCCATTGTCACCGCGCAATGCACGATCAAAGGCGTCACGCAACCAGTCGGCGTCGCTCTTGTGACCGCCCTCCGGCAAGTCCTCGTTCATTATGCGAGGCCCAAATCTTCCAACGAAATCGCTGCGTAATAGTCGTAACCTGCGGCCTCGATGATCTCGCGAGCGCCCGTGTTGCGGTCGACGACCACGGCGACGGCAACGACAATTGCGCCCACCTTTTCCAGTGCGGCGGCGGCAGCCAACGGCGAACCACCCGTGGTCGACGTGTCTTCGAGCACCACCACGCGCTTGCCCTCGAGTTCGGGGCCCTCGACCTGACGGCCACGGCCGTGGTCCTTGGGCTCCTTGCGAACAACGAAAGCGTCATAGGTTGCACCGGCGAGAACGCCGCGGTGCAGGACGGCCGACGCGATCGGGTCGGCGCCCATCGTCAGTCCACCCACTGCGGCAATGTCGGGGATGTCCTTGATCAGGTCGACCATGACGTCGCCAATCAACGGGGCCACACGGTGATCGAGGCTGACCTTGCGCAGGTCGATGTAATACGTAGCCTTCTTGCCACTCGTCAGCGTGAAGTCGCCGTGGAATACGGCTTCCGAGCTGATGTAGTCAATGAGTTGATTCTTGGCGTTGCTCATGTCTTCGAGTCTACCGAAACCAATAAAGTTGAGTCCGTGCGTATTGCGACCTGGAATGTGAACTCGATCCGTGCCCGCGTCGACCGGGTGGTGGACTGGTTGGTCGAATCCGATATCGACGTGCTGGCCATGCAGGAAACGAAATGCAAGGACGAGCAGTTCCCTCGTGAGGCGTTTGAGGCGGCGGGCTACGACATTGTCGCGCACGGTCTGAGCCAGTGGAATGGTGTGGCGTTTGCCTCGCGGTTGCCGATGACGGATGTGGTGACCCAGTTCGCGGGCATGCCCGGATTCCAGAAGGGTTATGAGGGCGATGACGCACCGCTCGAGGCGCGAGCATTGGGTGTGACCGTCGACGGCGTGCGGCTGTGGAGCCTGTATGTGCCCAACGGCCGGGATCTGAATGACCCGCATTTCGACTACAAACTTCGATGGTTGCACGCATTACAGGACGACATCCGGTCGCAATTGGCGGCGGACGACACCCTGCAGTTGGCGCTCATGGGCGACTTCAATATTGCCCCGTTTGACGAGGACTGTGGCGACCCCAGCATGATTCCGGGCGTATCCACCCACATCAGCCCCGTCGAGCGCGCCCGTTTCGCCGAATTTGCGTCGGTTCCCGTGACCGATGTGGTTCGCCCGTTGCAGCCCGAAGGTTTCACGTACTGGGATTACAAACAGCTGCGGTTCCCCCGCAACGAGGGACTGCGGATTGATTTTATTTTGGGTTCCCCGGCGTTTGCCGATCGTGTGTCCGAAGGTTTCATCGATCGCGACCAGCGCAAGGGTGACGCCCCGAGCGACCATGTGCCCGTCGTCGTGGAACTGTCCAACGGTGATGTGGATGAGGACGACGACCGCCCGATGTTCTGGTAGCCGCGAATCAAGCAGAAGCCGGGGCCGGGTTCACGGTGTGGATTGCGCCGCGTGCACTGGTGGGCGCTGTGGTTACGGCATCGCGGTCGGCAACAACAGTGCCGCACACAACATCATGACAGGCATGGCGAGGATGGTCGTGACCGCAATGGTTTCGCGGGCGACGGCGTCACTCAGCCCGTAACGCATCGTGTAATTCTGGGCGTTAAGTCCCGTCGGAAGCGCCATCAACAACACGACGCCATAAGTCGGCCACGGGTCGAGTTGGAACACGAACGCAGCGAGAATCCACCCGGCAAAGGGCATCACCACGAGTTTGACCACCGTGGCCATCACCACCTGACCACGACGTTCGCGTTGCAACAACGAGTCGCCGTGGAACGTCATGCCCAGCATCAACAGCGCGAGCGGAACCGAGGCTGTGCCCAACAAGCGCAGAGGCTCGGCCACGACGAACGGCATCTCGAACCCGGTGAGGGAGACGATGACACCGGCGAGGCTCGCCACAACGATCGGGTTACGGACCGGCTGAATCAGCACCGAAGCGACCGTGATTCGACCGCTCGTCGCATGGTCGAAAATGGCGAGCAGCACCGGTGTGACCACCAACAGTTGGAAGAGCATCACCGGCGTCGACAGGGTGGAATCACCGAGCACATAGGTGGCCAACGGGATTCCCACAAAGTTCGCGTTCATATACGAGGCGCTGGTGGCTGTCGCCGTGGCGGTCGCAAACTTTTCCCGGAACACAAACCTGGCGACCAACCCTGCCACCAGCAAACCCAGCACTGACACGGAGGCGACGACGGGGAAGTACGTCGAGAACAGCACATGGATGTCGGCTGTCGCGAGCGCCGTGAAGAACAGGGACGGCGTGAGGATGAAGAACGTCAGCTTGTGAATGATGGGCACCGCGGCGGCATCCAGAAAATTGGTGCGCCGCAACGCATACCCCGCGCCGGCGATCAGGAAGATGATGGTGAACCCGGCGGCGACAGAGAGCATGCACCCATTCTGGCGTGAAACCTTTGAGAGAATGAGGCATGCCTCTTCACGACCCCGCCCGCATTTCGTTCGCCAGCGACAATTACGCCGGGGTGCACCCCCAGATTTTGTCCGCCCTGGCCGACGCAAACCATGGCCACGTCAGCGCATACGGTGACGACCCGTACACCGCGGCACTGGGTGACGCCATCGCGGAACACTTTGGTGATCGTGCCGAAATTTTCCCCGTCTTCAATGGGACCGGCGCCAACGTTGTCGCTTTGACTGCAGCGATGCCCCGCTGGGGTGCCGTGGTCGCCACCAGTGACGCCCACATTCACACTGACGAGGGTGGCGCACCGGAACGCATCACTGGGTTGAAGCTGTACCCAGTACCCGCGCCTCATGCCAAACTCACGCCCGAACTCGTCGCCACCGAGGCCTGGGGTTTCGGTTTCGAGCACCGCGCACAACCCTTGGTGTTGTCGATCACACAAACCACCGAATTGGGCACCGTGTACACGCTCGACGAGGTGCGCGCCTTGAGTGAATTCGCCCACTCACAAGGGATGACCGTCCACATGGACGGCGCCCGGCTGTGGAACGCGACGGCCGCACTGGGTTGCAGTTTCCGTGAACTGACCGTCGACTCAGGTGTCGACATTCTGTCGTGGGGCGGCACCAAAATCGGTGCGATGGGTGCCGAAGCGGTCGTCGTCATCAACCCGGACGCAGCGGGCGGGCTGAAATATGTGCGCAAATTGACCGGACAGCTGGGCAGCAAACTGCGTTTCGTTTCCCAGCAGTACCTCACCCTGTTGCAGAACGATCTGGGAATGAATGCCGCACGTCACGCCAACGCCATGGCCGCCCTGCTGCGTAACACACTCGAGGACATGATCACCGCCGGCGAAGCCCCGGGCCTGCGGTTCACGCACCCGACGGATGCGAATGCGGTGTTCGCGGCCCTTCCCGCTGCGGCTTCTGCGCAGTTGCGGGAAAAGTACCACTTCTACGACTGGGATGAATCCATCGGTGAGGTGCGCTGGATGACCGCGTTCGACACCCCCGAATCGGCGGTACGCGAGTTTGCGGACGCCGTCGGGGTGGCTCTGCGCGCCTCGGTGTAACCGGCTTCACAGACACAACACTTCAACCGGACCGAGGATTGCTCTGTCAGTCGGCGGTGATAAAGCTGATGTTCGTTGTCGACAGTTTCTGCAGCTTGCGGTCAGTTGTTATCAGTGGTGCATCAAGGTGTTCCGCCAGAGCCACGTAGGCCGCGTCATAGACGCTGACATTCCGGATGTGCTGCACCAGTCGAGGTGCATAGAGTCCCAGACGAACTGGCGTGATGTGCAGTTCTAGCAACCTGCTGACCAGCGCCGAGAAAATTTCCGCCGTGATTTCTTCCGACAACAGCATCCGGCGGAATGCGTTGATGCATTCGATGTGGATGTATTCGGTTGAATACACGGGTCGAGTTTCGAGCGCCGTGATGATTGCTGAATTGTGTGTGCCCGCCGATGTCAGCACGTGCACTATCGCCGAAGCGTCGACGACAACAGGCTCAGGGTTCAACGGTGTCCATGATTCTGTCCAGCCGGTCCGCGCGTTCTGCCACGATTCGGTCGGCGATGTCCTGTGACGATATCCGGGCGGGCCGAATCCACACGGGGTCGCGTGAGAGGATTTCGCGGTTGTGTTCGATGGAGGCCTGGGACGTGATCAGGTCGAGCAAATATTTTTGGACGGACAGTCCTTCGCGCTCGGCGCGGGTCTTGAGCGCATCGGCCACCGCTTCGGGGACGTCTCGAATCTGAATTGCGACCATGCATGCATTATTGCATGCGCCACCGACACGGAAAAGGGCCGAGGCGTCAGCCCCAGCCCTCGTCCGGTGAGTGTCCCGGGTGCGGTTAGCGCACAACCTCGGCCAAGGGCTTGCGGGTGCGCGGTGCGACCTCGCGAGCGGCCAAGGGCTCGGGCAGTTCGTCGGCTTCGGCACGAGGACCGACCGCCATCACGGAAACGATCTTCCACGGTTCCGCAATGCCCAACTTGTCCGCGATGACCGCAGCATCGAACCCACCCATCTGGTGCACGAAATACCCGTCCGCGGTGGCCTGGACCGAGAAATGTGCAACGGCCTGACCCAGATCGTATTCGGCGAATTTGTTCGGGGTGCCCTCGGCGTTTGCCGACTCGGCAAGGTTCACCACGAGAGCCGCCGCGCGGGGAGCCCATGCAGCGTTGTAACCGGCGAGGTTCTCGGCAATGACGTTGAACGTGTCTTCGCCACGGTATCCGGCCACAAACGACCATGGCTGCAGGTTGTTTGCCGACGGCGACCAACGAGCGGCCTCGAACGAGGCGGTCAGGTCGGCTGCCGTGACGACGGCTTCCTGGTCGAACGAGCGCGGGCTCCAGCGGGTTGCCAGTGCGTCGACGATGGGTACCGAGGTCTCGGCAATGCGGCTCATGGTGCTCCTTGAAAGGGTTGTGTTGTTCATGGTTTATGCGGCGGCGCCGACCGACAGCGATTCGCTGTCAGAGGCAACGTCAACCGCAACTGTTTCGCCGTCGCGAATATTCCCGGCGATCAAGGCTGTTGCCAGTCGGTCGTCAATTTCGTGCTGCATCAGTCGTCGCAACGGTCGTGCACCATAAATCGGGTCGTACCCGCGTTCGGCCAGCCACACTCGGGCGGCCGGGCTCACCGACAGCGCCAGTCGGCGTTCCGTGAGGCGCGCCTCGAGTCGATCGATGGTGATGTCGACAATCTGTGCGAGGTCGGACTGGCTGAGCGGTGAGAACACGACGATGTCGTCGAGTCGGTTGACGAACTCGGGCTTAAACGCCTGGCGGACCGTCTCGTTGACGGCGCGTTTCTTCGATTCCCAATCCATGTCGGGGTCGATCAGATAGTGCGAGCCAAGGTTCGAGGTCAGGATCAGGATTGTGTTCCGGAAGTCAACAGTGCGGCCCTGGCCGTCGGTCAGTCGACCGTCGTCGAGCACCTGCAACAGAATGTCGAACACTTCGGGGTGCGCCTTTTCGACTTCGTCGAGCAGGATCACCGAGTAGGGCCGGCGGCGGACCGCTTCGGTCAATTGACCACCAGCCTCGTAACCGATGTAGCCGGGAGGGGCACCAATAAGTCGCGAAACCGAGTGCTTTTCCCCGTATTCGCTCATGTCGATGCGCACCATTGAGCGCTCGTCGTCAAACAGGTAATCCGCCAAGGCCTTGGCCAGTTCGGTCTTGCCCACACCGGTGGGGCCGAGGAACAGGAACGAACCGGTGGGTCGGTTGGGGTCCGAAATTCCCGCACGTGTGCGTCGCACGGCGTCGCTGACAGCGGCCACCGCATCGACCTGGCCGACGAGTCGTTTACCCAGTTCGCGTTCCAGTCCGAGCAGTTTTTCGCTCTCGCCCTGAGTCAGGCGGTCCACGGGAACACCGGTCCACGCGGCCACGACGGCGGCAATATCGTCGTCGGTGACCTGGTCGTTGACCATGCGATCGCCGGACTGTTCGGCCGATTCCGCGACGACAATATTGTTTTCGATTCCGGGAATGGTCTCGTAATTCAGCTTTGCGGCCTTCTCGTAGTTCCCCTCACGCATGGCGCGGTCGAGTTCGATGCGGGCCTCGTTGAGTTTGGTCTTCAAGTCGCCGACGCCCTGCAGCGAAGCCTTCTCGGTGGCCCACCGCGCGTTCAGTGCATCCAATGCCGCACGCTTTTCGGCGAGATCGGCGCGCAGTTTGCCCAAGCGTTCGCGCGAGGCGTCGTCCTTTTCCTTCTTCAGGGCAAGTTCTTCGATCAGCAGTCGGTCAACGATGCGCTTCAGTTCGTCGATCTCTATAGGCGACGATTCGATTTCCATCTTCAAACGACTCGCAGCCTCGTCGACAAGGTCGATCGCCTTGTCGGGCAGTTGACGGTTGGTGATGTACCGGTTCGA
>CAZRHP010000043.1:0-7513 GCA_964599975.1 uncultured Gulosibacter sp. | reverse complement strand
TGCCTGGATACCGAATTCACCAAAGCTGACCTTGGTGCCACCGGTTGCAGCGCCGGCACGGCCGGGGTGGTGCTGCTTGCGGTGCTTGACCTTACGAGGAATCAACATAGTTACGCCTCAACTCCTGCATTGGCGGCCTGCGTGGGAGCGTCCTTGCGGGGAGCTCCACGACGTACGCCGCGGTTTCCGTCACGCCCACCACGTGCTGCCTTCTGAGCAGCCTGTTCGCGAGCGAGTTCCTGGTTGGTGATGTCACCCTTGTAGATCCAGACCTTTACGCCGATGCGGCCGAAGGTGGTGCGTGCTTCGTAGAAGCCGTAGTCGATGTTTGCACGGAGGGTGTGCAGGGGCACACGGCCTTCGCGGTAGAACTCCGAACGCGACATTTCAGCGCCACCGAGACGGCCCGAAACCTGGATACGAACACCCTTCGCGCCAGCGCGCTGGGCACCCTGGAGAGCCTTACGCATTGCGCGGCGGAAAGCCACACGTGCGCTGAGCTGCTCGGCGATGCCCTGTGCGACGAGCTGAGCGTCGGCTTCGGGGTTTGCTGCCTCAACGATGTTCACGATCACGGTCTTGCCGGTGAGTTCGCGAGCCTCGTCACGGAGCTTGTCAAGGCCGGTGCCCTGACGACCGATTGCGACACCGGGACGTGCTACGTGCACATCAACGTTGACGCGGTCGCGGGTGCGGCGGATGACCATGTGCGAGACACCGGCACGGTCGAGCTTGTCCTGGAGGAAGCGGCGCAGACGAACGTCTTCTGCCACATAGTCCGAGTAACGCTCTCCGGCCTTGGTGCTGTCCGAGAACCACTGCGAGCGGTGGTCGGTCGTGATTCCGAGACGGAATCCGTAGGGGTGTACTTTCTGACCCATTACTTGCTCGCCTTCTTCGAAGCCTCAGCCGTTGCAACGTGAACGGTGATGTGGCTGGTGCGCTTGAGGATTTGAGATGCGCGTCCCTGTGCACGGGGGCGGAAACGCTTCATCGTGACACCCTCATCAACAAAGATGCGGTCGATCACGAGGTCATTCTCGTTGAAGTACTCGTTTGCAGCGTCTGCCTTAACGCGAGCGTTAGCAACAGCCGAAGCAACAAGCTTGAATACGGGCTCCGATGCGGCCTGAGGTGCGAACTTCAGGATTGCGAGAGCTTCAGGCACTGCCTTGCCGCGGACCAGGTCCACAACACGACGAGCCTTCTGGGGGGTTACACGAACACCGACGAGGCGGGCGCTGGATTCAACCATGATTGGATACCTATCCCATCGCCTTAGCGGCGACGGCCCTTCTTGTCGTCCTTCACGTGGCTACGGAAGGTGCGGGTGGGTGCGAATTCGCCGAGCTTGTGGCCGACCATCGTTTCGGTAACGAATACCGGAACGTGCTTGCGGCCGTCGTGTACGGCGATGGTGTGTCCGAGCATCGCGGGGATGATCATCGAACGACGCGACCAGGTGCGGATCACGTTCTTGGTGCCGGCTTCGTTCTGGCCTGCTACCTTGCGGTAGAGGTGGTCATCAACGAAGGGACCCTTCTTAAGACTGCGAGGCATTCCGGGCTCCTACTAACGCTTCTTGCCGACGTTACGGCGACGGACGATGAGTTTGTCGCTGGCCTTCTTGGGGCGACGGGTGCGGCCTTCGGCCTGGCCCCAAGGGCTGACAGGGTGACGACCACCAGAGGTCTTACCCTCACCACCACCGTGGGGGTGGTCGACGGGGTTCATAACGACACCACGAACGGTCGGGCGAACGCCCTTCCAGCGCATACGGCCAGCCTTACCCCAGTTGATGTTCGACTGTTCGGCGTTTCCGACCTCGCCGACGGTTGCGCGGCAGCGCACGTCAACGTTGCGGATTTCACCCGAGGGCAGACGAAGCTGCGCGTAGGGGCCGTCCTTAGCAACCAGACGAACCGAAGCGCCAGCGCTACGAGCCATCTTTGCGCCTCCACCGGGGCGAAGTTCGATCGCGTGGATAACGGTACCCACGGGGATGTTCTTCAAGGGGAGGTTGTTGCCGGGCTTGATGTCGGCTGCGGGACCCGATTCCACGATGTCGCCCTGAGAAAGCTTGTTGGGGGCGATGATGTAACGCTTGGTGCCGTCAACATAGTGAAGCAGAGCGATACGTGCGGTGCGGTTGGGGTCGTACTCGATGTGAGCTACCTTGGCGTCCACGCCGTCCTTGTCGTGACGACGGAAGTCGATCAGACGGTACTGGCGCTTGTGGCCACCACCGATGTGGCGGGTGGTGATGCGACCTGCGTTGTTACGACCACCGGTCTTGGGAAGAGGCTTGAGCAGCGACTTCTCGGGGGTCGAACGCGTGATTTCTGCGAAGTCAGCTACCGACGAGCCACGACGGCCCGGGGTAGTCGGCTTGTATTTGCGAATTGCCATGAGATCTGTTCCTTATCCCTTAGCCGACAGCCGTGAAGATGTCGATGGTGCCCGAAGCGAGCGAAACGATGGCGCGCTTGGTGTCCTTGCGCTTGCCAATTCCGAACTTCGTCTTGCGGGTCTTGCCCGAGCGGTTGAGGGTGTTGACCGAAGCAACCTTCACACCGAAGATCTTCTCGATAGCGAGCTTGATCTCGGTCTTGTTGGCGTTCGGGGCAACGATGAAGGTGTACTTGCCTTCGTCGATGAGGCCGTAGCTCTTTTCGCTAACAACCGGCGCGATGATGATGTCGCGGGGGTCCTTGTTCAGAGCGATGGAGAGGATGCTCATGCGGTCACCTCTTTCTTGGTCTTGCCGGCGATGAAGGCTTCCAGTGCAACCGACGTGAACACGATGTCGTCGCTGTGGAGGACGTCGTATGCGTTGAGCTGGTCGTGGAAGATTACGTGAACGCCTGCGAGGTTACGTACAGTCTTTGCTGCTGCGTCTTCGCCACGGTTAACCACAACGAGAACGTTGGGGCCGTTGGTGATGCTGGCGATGAGGCCCGAAGCTGCCTTGGTCGAGATTGCTGCGTTAGCAACGAACTCGGTGACAGCCTGGATGCGGCCTGCGCGTGCGCGGTCCGAGAGCGATCCCAGGAGAGCCTGAGCGATCATCTTCTTGGGGGTGCGCTGCGAGTAGTCACGAGGAGTGGGTCCGTGGACGATTCCACCACCCTTGTGCTCGGGGGCGCGGACGGAACCCTGACGCGAACGACCTGTTCCCTTCTGCTTGAAAGGCTTGCGGCCCGAGCCGGAAACCTCGCCGCGGCCCTTGGTGCTGTGAGTGCCCTGACGAGCAGCTGCAAGCTGAGCAACAACGACCTGGTGGATCAGAGGCACGTTGGCCTGAACGTCGAAAACCGAAGCGGGGAGGTCGACGGTGCCAACCTTCTTACCGGCGGCGTCAACGATGGTGACCTGCGACATAGTCTTAGGCTCCCTTCACTGCGTTGCGAACAAACACGAGACGGCCTGCAGCACCGGGGACAGCGCCCTTGATGAGGAGGAGGCCACGCTCTGCGTCCACTGCGTGGATGCGGAGGTTGAGTACGGTGACGCGCTCGTTACCCATACGACCGGCCATGCGCATGCCCTTGAAAACGCGCGAGGGGGTCGACGAAGCACCGATCGAACCGGGCTTACGGTGGTTACGGTGCGAACCGTGCGATGCGGAAACACCCTTGAAGTTGTGGCGCTTCATGACACCAGCGGTGCCCTTACCCTTGCTGGTTCCGACAACGTCGATAACCTGTCCGGCTTCGAACACATCAACGGTGAGTTCCTGGCCAACCTCGTACGACGAAGCGTCGGCGGTGCGGATCTCGGTGATGTGACGGCGGGGGGTAACGCCAGCCTTCTCGAAGTGACCAGCCAGAGGCTTGGTGACCTTACGAGGGTCGATGGCGCCGGTAGCGATCTGGATCGCTTCGTAGCCGTCAACGGTGTTGTTACGGATCTGAGTGACCACGTTGGGGGCCACTGCGACCACGGTGACGGGAACAACGCGGTTGTTCTCGTCCCAGGCCTGAGTCATTCCGAGCTTGACGCCCAGGAGACCCTTGGTGTTTGCAACCTTAGTCATGCGGGGAGTCCTTAGAGCTTGATTTCGATGGAGACGTCTTCGGGCAGGTCGAGACGCATCAGCGAGTCGACAGCCTTGGGCGTCGGGTCGATGATGTCGATGAGACGCTTGTGTGTGCGCTTCTCAAAGTGCTCGCGGCTGTCCTTGTACTTGTGAGGTGAGCGGATGACGGCAACGACATCCTTCTCGGTCGGCAGAGGCACGGGGCCAACTACAGTTGCACCTGCACGGGTAACCGTGTCAACGATCTTTCGTGCCGAGGCGTCGAGTCCGGCGTGGTCATACGACTTGAGCCGAATGCGGATTTTCTGTCCCGCCATGGTCCACTCTTTCTTTCCTGCGCGCTGGGGTATCCACCGCGTGAGCATTTTGTGCTTGCGCACCACTGTTCTTCTATCAACCGGCCGAGGCCGTATTGTCTGCCCGCGGCCCAGAGAACCTGGGCACTGACTGGCAGTGATTCACGCACGATAGGCGCGAAATTTCACAACTTGTCGAGTCTGCCACACTCTGGGCAATTACGCAACCCGGGCGTGTCGGGTTTTAGCGCGAGTTGAGCCAGCGAAACAGGATGCGGCTGAGGGCCACCGCGATGACCGCTGCGCCGGCAAATGCGACGCTCGAGATGATGGCAATCGGGATGAACAGGTCGCTCATTCCCTGGCCGCCGGTGCCGTTCACCAAGAGCACGGCAATGAGGACATTAACCGAGGCGGCGATGACGGGCACGACATAGGTGACGACGTTACGGGTGCTGGACACGGGGGTCCTGCGCGTGATGATGGCGATGGTGACCGATACGACCACCCACAGGATCCACGCCAGGCCGCTGCCGCCGACGGCAAGGGTCAGGGCGGTCAGGGCGGCGAGCTCGGGTGCCTGCCCCGCATTGGTGGCATAGACGAGGAATAGCGCCAACCAGGTCAGCACAGCGCCCAGGAACAGACGGAAAATGGTTTCGTTGATGACCTTCATGTGCGACTCCTCGTTTGGGAACCAGATTACCGCGCGGCCACCACGGCACGGGCAACCGCGAGCGCCTCGTCAAGGTTCGCACACAGCGGCACACTGCCGGGCAAGCCCACTCGGCTGACCAGTCCGTGGTGTTCGGGCCGGATGCCCTTGATGATCACGTCGACCCCGTGGTCGTGCAGTCGTTCGACCACGTCGACCAGAACGTGGGCGCCGGTGGCGTCAAGGAACTGCAGGCCCGACATGCGGATAATCACGACCCTCGCCCCCGCAACGGACACCAAACGGTCAAAGATTCGTTCGGCCGCACCAAAGAACAGCGCGCCATCCAGCCGGAACAGCGCGATGCTGTCGTCGCGCGGGTCCGGATTACCCGGAATGTATTCGCGGTGCACGCCCGATGACCGAGTCAACTGTCGCAGGGCAAACACGGCCGTAACGACGATTCCGATGACGACGGCGTCGATCAGGTCGAAGGCGACGGTGATGGCGGCGGTCGCAATGAACACAAAGGCATCGGATTTCGTGGACCGCAGGATGATGCGCGTGGCACCGCGCGGAACCATCCGGGCGGCAGTCACCATGAGCACCCCGGCGAGGGCCGGCAGGGGAATTCGCTCGGCAAGACCCGATGCGCCGTAAATGACGAGCACCAATACGAGGGCGTGCACGATGGCGGCCACACGGGTGCGGGCGCCCGAGCGCGCATTGACAGCCGTGCGAGCGATGGCCCCCGTCGCGGGCATGCCCCCGAACGCTGCGGCGGCAATCGAGGCCAGCCCCTGTCCCATGAGTTCACGGTCGGGGTCATACGGTCCTGAGTCCACCAGGGTCGTGGCGACGCGTGCGGACAACAGCGATTCGATACCGGCCAGCGCGGCGACAGTGAAGGCCGCGGGCACCAACGCCGTGAGTGCCGACAGGTCGATGGCGGGCAGCGCGGGCAGCGGCAGCTGCGACGGCAGTTCACCGATTCGCTCGATTGGCAGGGCGCCAAGCTCGGCAATGAGCGTGACGACAACGATGGCGACGATGCTGCCCGGTACTGCGGGAACGAATTTGGGCATCAGCCACATGATGATGGCGACGACCAGCACTGCGGCGATGTTCCAGAGGACTCCTGTGTCGTGCGCTCCCATCACCGAGGCCGTGGCGATGACGACGGCGTTCGTCGATTCCGTTGCCGGGGCGCCGGTCACCATGGGAATTTGCTGCAGAAAGATGATGACGGCGATACCGACCGTGAAGCCTTCGATGACCGGCCACGGAATATAGGCAATCGCTCGCCCCCAGCGCAGCATCGCGGCGACCACCAGCACGACACCGGCCATGACACCGACGACCACGACGGCCTGCACACCAAACTGCGCGACAATGGGCGCAAGCACGACGACCATCGCGCCGGTCGGCCCCGACACCTGCACCGGCGAACCGCCAAAGACGGCGGCGACAATCCCGGCAATCACCGCGGTGATCAACCCGGCCTCGGCACCAACCCCGCTGGACACACCAAATGCCAGAGCGAGGGGCAGAGCCACGATTCCCACCGTGATTCCGGCCAACAGGTCGGCCCGCCAACTGCGAGGGGATTCCGCATAGTCGGCACGTTGCGGCAACAGCGAACGCCATCGCCGCAGCAGTGCCGTCAGATTCATCGGTGAACTCAACCTCTCGTGCGCACGAGGCGCAATTCGTAGCGTACTCCCCCACACCGGGCATCTGCGGCCGCCCGGACAAACAGAAAGGGCCCCAGCCGAAGCTGGAGCCCTTCCGAATCAGTAGTGAAGACTACTTGATGACCTTGGTCACCGTGCCGGCGCCGACGGTACGGCCACCTTCACGGATTGCGTAGCCGAGGCCCTCTTCCATAGCGATGGGCTGGATGAGGGTCACCTTCATGTCGGTGGTGTCACCGGGCATGACCATTTCGGTTCCTTCGGGCAGCTCGATGACGCCGGTGACGTCAGTGGTGCGGAAGTAGAACTGAGGACGGTAGTTGGTGAAGAAGGGGTTGTGGCGTCCACCCTCGTCCTTCGACAGGATGTAGGCGGTTCCTTCGAACTCGGTGTGAGGTGCGATCGAGCCGGGCTTAACAACAACCTGGCCGCGCTCTACATCTTCACGCTTGGTTCCGCGGAGGAGCAGACCACAGTTCTCGCCTGCCCAAGCCTCGTCGAGCTGCTTGTGGAACATCTCGATACCGGTAACGGTGGTCTTCTGGGTGGGGCGGATGCCGACGATTTCAACTTCCGAGTTGATTCCCAGGGTTCCACGCTCGGCGCGGCCGGTAACAACCGTTCCACGACCGGTGATGGTGAAGACGTCCTCGATGGGCATGAGGAAGGGCTTGTCCTTGTCGCGCACGGGGTCAGGAATCGACGAGTCGACTGCTTCCATGAGCTCAACGATGGCTTCTGCCCACTTCTCGTCGCCTTCGAGAGCCTTGAGGCCCGAAACGCGAACGACGGGAGCGTTGTCGCCGTCGAAGCCCTGGCTCGAGAGGAG
>CAZRHP010000042.1:0-7554 GCA_964599975.1 uncultured Gulosibacter sp. | reverse complement strand
CTATGTGTCCGATGCACAGGCCGGTTGTGCCGCCTGAGAATCGTCCGTCCGTCAAAAGTAGCACATCGGCACCCAAACCCGCACCCTTGATGGCGGCGGTGATGGCCAGCATCTCGCGCATACCCGGGCCACCCTTGGGCCCCTCGTAGCGGATGACGACTACGTCACCCTTGCTGATTTCGCCGTTCGTCAGGGCATCCATTGCCGCACGTTCGCGTTCGAACACACGGGCGGGGCCCTCGAAGGTCGCGGCGTCGAAGCCCGCGGTCTTTACCACGGCACCCTCGGGAGCGAACGAACCGTTGAGGATCGTCAAGCCGCCGGTTTCGTGGATGGGGTTGTCGAGAGTGCGCAGAACCTCGCCGTCGAGAGGATCGATGTCCATCTCGGCCAAGTTTTCGGCCATGGTCTTGCCCGTGACGGTCATGGCGTCACCGTGGATGAGCCCAGCCTCGAGAAGCGCCTTGAGCAGAACCGGCAGTCCACCGTGGCGGTCAACGTCGTGCATCACGTACTTGCCGAAGGGCTTGAGGTCACCCAGGTGAGGAACCTTGGATCCGATGCGGTTGAAGTCGTCGAGGGTCAGGGGAACCTCGGCCTCGTTGGCGATGGCCAGCAGGTGCAGGACGACGTTGGTCGAGCCTCCCAGAGCCATGGCCACGGCAATGGCATTTTCGAACGCCTCGCGGGTGAGGATGGTGCGGGCGGTGTGACCGCGCTCGAGCATGCCCACGGCGGCCTCGCCGGAGCGGTGTGCGAAATAGTCACGACGACGGTCATACGAGGCGGGCGATGCGGAACCGGGAAGGCTCATACCCAGGGCCTCGGCGACCGATGCCATCGTGTTGGCGGTGTACATGCCTCCACAGGCGCCCTCGCCGGGCGCAAATGCACACTCGATACGCTTGGCGTCGGCCTCGCTCATCTTGCCGGCCTTGACGGCGCCAACGGCCTCGAACGAGTCAATGATGGTGATGTCTTTTTCGGTGCCGTCCGACAGCTTGACCCAACCGGGGGCAATCGATCCGGCGTACAGGAAGACGCTGGCGAGGTCGAGGCGCGCGGCGGCCATGAGCATGCCGGGGATTGACTTGTCACATCCAGCGAGAAGTACGGTTCCGTCGAGGCGTTCGGCCTGGACTACCGTTTCGACGGAGTCAGCGACGACCTCGCGCGACACGAGCGAGAAGTGCATGCCCTCGTGGCCCATCGAAATTCCGTCGGAGACCGAAATGGTTCCAAACTGCAGCGGGTAACCGCCACCGCGGTGCACGCCCTCTTTCGCGGCCTGTGCGAGGCGGCCCAGCGACAGGTTGCAGGGGGTGATTTCGTTCCAGGAACTGGCGACACCGATCTGGGGCTTGTCCCAGTCAGCGTCCCCCATGCCCACGGCACGCAGCATGCCACGCGAGGTGGTTGCTTCGATGCCGTCGGTGACGACGCGGGAACGAGGCTTGATGTCGATTTCGCTCATCGCACCAGTCTACAAAGGGATTGGGCCGTAACAGGCGAATGGGCGCCCGTGCGGACGCCCATTCGGTCGGATTGGGTTACAGCTGACGCTGGAATGCAGCCAGGTGGTTCTCGGATGCCGATCGCAGTGACTCGAGCACCGAGACGATCTGCGGGTCGGTCACCGTGGTGAGCATTTTCGTGATGTCGGCGATGTCGAGTTCTTCGATGGCCACGCCAACCTCGAATGCTGCGGTCTTGGAGACCGATCCCTGTGCGACGAGTTGGTCATAGAGGGCCTGCAGTTCGGGGTTGACGAACACTCCGACGGTCGACGAGCGAGGGTCCTCGACTCCGGCCGTGTCCAGCAGGCCTGCGACGCGGTCCTGGTGGGTGACTTCACTGGCCGAGATGTTGGTGAAGACGTTGCTGCCCCACATGTCATACAGGGTCACGTAGACGTCGTATGCCAGCTTTTCTTCCTCGATCAGGTACACGAGCAGGTCCGACTCGCTGGTGGGCGCCGCTGCGCTGGCAGAGGTCGGGTCGTCGGAGGTGGCGCTACCAGAGTTGGCATCGGTAGATTCAGCGTCGGTTGATTCCGCGTCAGTCGCGGAATCAGTCGATTCGTCCGCAGCGGTGCCGTCGGTGGATTCCGCGGCGACGGACGAGGTGGCCTGCGACGTCGTGGTCGAGGCGGGGGCAAAAATGCTGCCGATCCAGAACCCGGTTGCGACGATGCCGACGACCAGAGCGGAGAGGATGGCGATGGGTGTGACCTGTGACTTGTTCACGGTGTCTCCTTTGTTTGTGATTCCAGTGGACAACGGCAGTCAGAGATTTGTCTGTGAGAAACCTGTGAGATTTCTATGGGATACAAGGCGCGCGCCTCGACCCGCCCGCGCAGTTTAGGTAAGGTGAAACACGAAAGGAGGACCCATGCGACGGTTCCTGTTAAACGGCGGCTTTCTGGCCGCAGTGTTTCCCGTAATTGGGCTCCTGAAAACCACCATTGCCGGCAAGCGCGACTGGCGCTTGGTGTTGGCCTGGATCTCGTGGGGTTTCAGCCTCGCCGTCGTCATCGCCACAATCCTCAACCCCACCGAGGAAGAACTCGCCGAGGAACGCGGCGAAACACTGCGCTAACGCAGCGGACGATCAGGCGGGCAGCACCGCTGTGACGATAGCCAGCGTGACCATGGCCGAACCGCCGATCGTGCGCATGATGACAACGCGCTTGGGGTCACCCGCAAACCAGTCTCGCGCGGCGCCAGCCGCGAACGCATAAACGGCGTCTCCCGAAATTCCAAAGAACACAAAAATCACGCCCAGCTGCAGCATCTGCAACGGGATGGACCCCCACGCGGGATTCACGAACTGGGGGAAAATCGCCGAGAAGAACACGATCGTCTTGGGGTTCGAAATGCCCACGATGAACGATTCGCGCATGATGTGCTTCGAGTTCAACGCGGGGGCTTCCCCATCGAAGACGATTCCCTCACGACGGTGACGGATGGCCTGCACACCGAGGTACAGGAGGAAAGCGGCACCGGCCAAACGAATTCCGTGCAGCAGGACCTCGTTTTCCTGAATGAGAATTCCCACACCCACGGCGACGGTCACGGCCTGAACAAAAACACCGATTCCGTTGCCTACGACGGTCAACACCGCACCCTTTCGACCGAGCACCAGCGCCCGGCTGATAGCAAACAGAACGCTGGGGCCAGGGATCGCGATGATCACCAACGAGATGGCGATGAAGGCCGCAATCGTGTCCAGAGGAATCATGGATTTATTCTGTCACGCAGTGCCGCGTCGGGGACACCGAAGCGAACCGTGGCGGATGAACACCGCGCCACCGTAGGCTCGCCTCATGACTACTCTTTCAGGGAAGCGTGTTTTGGTTACCGGCGCGACGGGCGTGCTGGGCGGCATGATTGCGAGGATGCTGGCCGCTGAGGGTGCCACCGTTGTGCATTCGGCCCGAAATTCTGATCGACTAGCCGCACTGGCCGTTCCCGGTGAAAAATACGGAGTCGACTTGGCCACGCCCACCGCGGGCGCCGCACTGGCCGCCGCCGTCTCCGCCGCGGGACCCCTGGACGGGATTATCTGCGCACACGGCGTCGTCGCTTTCGGGCCAGTGTCGAACCTCTCCCCTGAGGTCGCGACACAGGTCACCGCGATCAACCAGACCAGCGTGATGGAACTTGTCGCCGCGTTGGTTCCCGCCCTGCAGCAGTCCGGGGCGGCGGGCCGGGAACCCTTCGTCGTTACGATATCCGGCGTAATTTCCGAGAACCCCGTTGCTGGCATGGCCACGTATGGGTCCAGCAAATCGGGGCTTCGCGCGTTTGTCGAGGCGGCAGCCCGCGAACTGCGTCGGGACAAGATTCGGGTATTCGACACGAGGCCACCTCACACCGAAACAGGACTGGCCACTCGCGCGGTTGCTGGCGCGGCCCCCGCGTTTCCTCAAGGCTTGGACCCCGAACGGGTCGCCCGTCGGATCGTCGATGCCGTGCTGAACGACGAGAAGGACGTGCCGTCCAGCGCATTTACGAGCTGAACCGAACACGTCGCTCGCGACTATGCGCCGGTCACCACACGGAAGTAATCGACCGCGGAATCCGCGGCGCCACGCACGTACCCACCGGGCGAACCGGCTATTGCGCGCACGAAATCGACGATCTCGGCGGTGATGGTTTCGCCGGGCAGGACATTGGGGATTCCGGGTGGGTACGCGGCGAGGGCGTCGGCCGAAACCCGACCCACCGCCTCGGAAAAATGCACCAATTCGGTTGCCGCAAAGAACGCATCACGGGGACGCATGGCGGCTGCTCCCGGCGCCGGCAAGCTGCTGGCGGTCAGGCCCAATGCTTCGTCCGCTGCGTCGGTCGCCATCGAGGCAATCGCGTCGACAATCGACATGGCATCGGGCTCGTAACCCGGACCAATCAGCGCGACAATGCAGGTGTTCGTCGCGATTTCGACATAAATATCGTGCTCGCACAACAGCCGGTTACGCACCGCGTGGCCCGTCAGCCCCACACCGCGCACATCGATGGCAACGTGCATGGGGTCATGTCCCACAATTCCCGGGAAACGGTCATACCCGTCGCTGACAACGTCCAGTAACGGATGCGCGCGGACCGCGGCACGCAATGCGTCAGCCGCACGAATGGACCGGGCGATCGCCTGTTCGCCGCCACACAGTTCGGCGCGGGCGATGTCGAGTGATGCGGTGAGCACCGACGAGGTGCTGGTCGACGCGGTCATGCGGTACGCGCGGTCAATCAACGGTTCCAGTTGGTCGGCGAACGGACCAAAGCCCAGGTGCACCATCGCCGATTGCGTCAGGCTGCCACCCAATTTGTGAGTGCTGCTGACGACGAGGTCGGCGCCCTGGGTCAATGGGTTGGCCGGCAGTTCCGGGTGGAACCCAAAGTGCGCGGCCCACGCCGCATCGACAATCAGCGGGGTGCCCGAATCGTGGGCAATCTGCGACAGCGCGGGGATGTCGGCGACCGCACCGAAATAGCTGGGACTGATGACATAGGCGGCCTTGGCGGTGGGGTTGTCGGCCAGAGCAGCACGGAATGCGTCCGGGGTGATTCCATGGTTGATGCCGTGAACCGTATCGATTTCGGGCATGACGAACGCCAGGCTCAGTCCGGCGAGGACGGCACCATCAAACATGCTGGAGTGCGCGGACCTTTGCACGACGAACGGCTGCTCTGGGGAACCCAATTGGCCGACCGCGAGCGCCGCGATGCGGTTGCCCTGCGATGCGCCGTTCGTGACGAACCACGTGCGGCGCGCCTCGAATGCCCGGGCGGCGGCAGCCAGCGACTGTTCCAAGGGACTGTCCGGCCCCAAATCCAGTTCCGGGGTCAACGGAGTCACGTCCAGCTGCAGAACCCGATCCCCCACGTATTCCGCGAGCCGAGGCGCGGAGTTTCGGTCGGCGCTGTGACCGGGAACCGCTAATCGCACGAGGTTCCGGTCGGCGATGCTGCTCAGGGCGTCGGCGTAATACGTGGGTTCCTGTTCACAGCTCATTCGGTCATTCTGCCCCGCGTGATACAAAGAAGGAATAGCATCTTTACTGACTGGCTCAATAGCCAGTATGGTGTTGGGGTGATGGACATTCGACAGCTTCAGGCGCTGACCTCGGTACACGAACACGGATCGATTGCCGCGGCGGCTCGGGCCCTGCACTGGAGCCAACCCACCGTCAGCCACCACCTCGCCGCCCTCGAGGCGGGCCTGGGCACACCCGTCACCGAACGTCTGTCCAGCGGCACCACCCTGACACCGGCCGGAATGATAGTGCGGGACGGTGGACTCGAGGTGCTCGCCATCGTTGACCGGATCGAACGGACCGTGCGCGAAACCGGCGGACAACTGTCGCCCGTTCGGTTGGGCGCCATCCCCACCATCGGCGCGAGCATCATTCCCCCGGCGCTCGCCGACCTTGCGGCACAGGGCATCACGGTGAGCATGCGCGAGGACGAGATCGCCGACCTGGAAAAAGAACTCCGCGGACGTCAATTGGATGCGGCCGTCGTGGTCGGGTCCCCCGAGCTCACCCGCACCTACGGCACGAGGCTGCGCCCTCTGTTCACGGAACGACTGTACGTCGCCGTACCCGCGAACCACCCCGCCGCGCAACGCACGAGCGTCGCCCTGACCGATTTCGCCGACGACTTTTGGGTACTGGGAACCACGGATACCGACCCCGTGGACGACGCACTGATTGCCGCCGCGACCTCCCGCGGAATGCAGATCTCGAGCCGCATCCGCAGCGACGACTACAGCGTCATCCTCGGCTATGTCGCGGCCGGCTTGGGCATCTCTCTGGTCCCCGAATCGGCCCTGCAACACGGCCGCAGCGACGTGCGTGCGGTGACGTTAACGGATGCGGGATTTACCCGAGAAATTGCGATCATCGTGGGGCAGCATGCTCCGGTGGCAGCCATGGGAGCGGTCATCGAGGCCCTGCACGACAGCGTTCGCAGCCTGTCCGGGCTGCGCCGGGGCGGCGCGCGGCCATAGCCGCATCACACCTGCGGCCCTAGCGCGGGGCCAACACCACCGAGGGCATTTCGGGTGCGGGAATCCATCCACCGATTCGGTCCTCGAACTGCCCGAATCGCTCGGAGCGGTCTCGACGATTTCTGCGTGATTACGGCCGATAAAGTTCCACCACATCACAATTTTTTCGGGAAAAGGCTCGCCGCCGAGTAACAGCACAATGGCATCCGTTTCCGCGGTCACCGTGATGTGCGACACCCCCGCAGCGATGACGTCGATCCCACGTTTCGGCAGCGGCTCGGTGGTCGAGATTCGACCCGAGACGGCAACCACGCCGTGTTCGAAATCCTCACGCACCGGAATCTGCACCGACGCCCCTGCGGTAATCCGAATTTCAGCGCCCACGAGCGGCGAATACGCCAATGCACTGGATCGCACGCCAACCAGTTCGCCGACGAACACACGCACCACCGCACCGGGCAGTTCCACCGACGGCAGGTCCGTGTAATTTTCGAAGTGGGGCGGCTGGTGGCGAGCCGCATCGGGTAAAGCGATCCACAACTGCACCGCGTGCAACGCATCGCGCGGGCCCATCACCGCCAGTTCGGAATGCGCGATGCCGTTCCCCGCCGTCATCAGATTCAGGTCGCCGGGCACCAATCGCTGAACCGACCCCTCGCTATCGCGGTGTTCGACCTCGCCCGAAATCAACCATGTCGCGGTCTGCAATCCCGTGTGCGGATGCGCGGCAACGACCATCGCATCGTGCTGTTCGGTGGGGCCGAGCATGTCAACAAAGCACCAGGCTCCGACCATCTTGCGGTCACGATGCGGCAAGGTGCGGTACACATCGACCCCGGTGCGGGTCGTGAGTTTGACGGCCCGGGGCTCGATGATCACGACAGGTCAGTTCCGTTGCGGCCGTCGATATTCCCGCTAGACGGCAATGCCGCCGAGCAACGAACCAATCCCCCAGGTCACGGCCAGCGCCGCAGCACCACCAATCGTGACGCGAATGATTGCCGGCATGAGCGGGCTTCCACCCAGCTTTGCGCCGATGCCGCC
>CAZRHP010000041.1:5276-7977 GCA_964599975.1 uncultured Gulosibacter sp. | reverse complement strand
CAGCCTTGGCGGCGATCACGTGCATCAGAGGGCCACCCTGCTGGCCGGGGAACACGGCCGAGTTGAGCTTCTTGCCCAGCTCCTCGTCGCGCGACAGGATGACACCCGAACGGGGGCCAGCGAGAGTCTTGTGCACGGTCGACGACACAACGTCGGCGAAGGGGACGGGGCTGGGGTGCAAACCGGTGGCGACCAGTCCCGCAAAGTGGGCCATGTCAACCCAGAGCTTGGCGCCCACCTCGTCGGCGATCTCGCGGAACGCGGCAAAGTCCAGCTGGCGGGGGTAAGCGCTCCAGCCGGCGATGATGACGGCGGGGCGGTGCTCGAGGGCCTTCTCGCGGACAACGTTCATGTCGACGAGGAAAGTTTCGGGGTCAACACCGTACGAAACGGCGTTATAGAGGCGGCCCGAGAAGTTCAGCTTCATGCCGTGGGTCAGGTGACCTCCGTGAGCGAGTTCGAGACCCAGGATGGTGTCACCGGCGGTGGCGATGGCGTGCAGAACGGCCGCGTTGGCGGTGGCGCCCGAGTGAGGCTGGACGTTTGCGTACGCAGCACCGAACAGCGACTTGGCGCGCTCGATGGCGAGCGATTCGGCGATGTCGACGAATTCACAACCACCGTAGTAACGCTTGCCGGGGTACCCCTCGGCGTACTTGTTGGTCAGCACGCTGCCCTGGGCTTCGAGAACTGCACGCGACACAAAGTTTTCGCTGGCGATCATCTCGAGGTAGTCACGCTGGCGACCCAATTCGAGGCGCAGGACCTCGGCAATTTCAGGGTCAACCTCGGCGAGAGGGGCGTTGAAAGTGGACGGCAGGCGATCGGTCACGGATTCTCCAGTTCGGAATGAAATCGGGATGCTGTCAGGCCGTAAAACACCAGCCCTCTGCGTCTATTCTATCGGGGTCGCGGGGGTGGTTCGCGTGCGCATCGCCAGCGTGACAGCGGCCGCACACACCGCCACCGCAGCACCAATCAGCGGCAGTGCGCTGAGCCCCCACGGAACCAACACCAGTCCTCCGACAAAGGCCCCCGAGCCGATTCCCAGGTTCCACGAAGTGGTGCGCAGGGCTCCGGCAAAATCGCGGATGCGCGGCCCCGCGGACATCATCATCAGCTGGCCATACAGCGGGTCGGCGATCGAGAACGCGGCACTCCACGCCATCATCGCAATCATGACAACCACGGGACTCGGTGCGGCGAGCAGCGTGGCCACCATGGTGGCGCCCAGGAACAGGATGGCCAGCCCCAGGTTACGCACGACCTTGCCCGGGTCACGGCCCAAGATCCACGCCACCACAATGCCCACCACACCGCCGATGCCATACAGGCCCAGAACACCACCCGCCTCGACGGCACTGAAATTGGCCACCGAAATCAGGAATGGCTTGATGTAGGGGTAAAAAATGTTGTGCGCGGCAACGGTCATCAACGTGATGACCCCGACAATTGCGACCGTGGGGAAGGTGCGATCACGCCACGGGGCGCGGGATTCGGGGTCGTCGGCATCAAATTCTTGGTCGACCGGCTTCAGGAACACCGCAAGCAAAATGGCGGCACACACCGTCAACGCGGCCATGACGACAAAACCCATGCGCCAGTTCAGGTTCGTCGCGATGACGGAACCCAGCGGCAACCCCACGATGAACGCGAGGTTCGCCCCAGCGCTGATGAACAGAATCCCTCGTGATTGCAACCGGGGTGGTAACAGGTGCGACACGTAGGCGGTGGCGACCATCCAGAACATGGCGTTACTGAACCCGCCGATGACTCGAGCGGCGAACAGCGTCTCGTAATTCATCGACACTGCGGCCACCACATTGGATATCCCGAACAGAATGACCGCGGCTATGAGAATTTTGGTCCGGGAAAACCGGCGGGTGACCAAAGACAGGGGCGTGGCCACGACCACCACGGTGATGGCCCAGACGGTGACGAGGAAACCGATGTACGAAGTCGACACCCCCAGGTCGGCCGACATCTCGGGCAGCATGCCGGTCGGCAGAAATTCCGAGCTGACACACGCAAAAACAGCCAAACCCAGTGCCGACATGGCCGCCCACGGGAAGCGCTCGGCAGCGGGGGCAGTGGCGGGGGTCAACGGTGACATCGACTTCAGTTTACGGCGTGGAGTGCCTCAACTCTGGACCGCCCGCAATTCCGGGCAGCACCTGGGCCCCAGCACGCACCGCACGCAACGCCCACAGGATGGACACCAGGTCGACGACCTCCTGCAATGCCGCACCCGCGAGCGCCGGCAGGAACCCTGCCGCAGCGAGCGTCATGAGCCCCAGGCTGATGGCAATCCCCCACCAAATCGATTGCAGGGCAATGCGCACCGTGCGCTGACCGATGGACACCGCCCGGGCAACGCGCGAAATGTCGTCGAGCAGGATGACGACGTCGGCGGATTCCGCGGCCGACGTGGACCCCTTGGCGCCCATCGCGATTCCCACGTCCGCCACCGCCAACACGGGTGCGTCGTTGACGCCGTCCCCCACCATGACGACGGGTCGAGGCTGGGCCGAACGTATCGCGTCAACCTTGTCGGTCGGCAGACATTCGCCGCGGACGTCATCGATGCCCAATTCGCGGGCCACGTGCTGGGCCACCGGTTCGACGTCGCCCGTCAGCATCATGACGTGCCCGATCCGCAGCGTGCGCAGTGCCGCCAGCGTCGAGACCGCATCGGCGCGGG
>CAZRHP010000041.1:0-5266 GCA_964599975.1 uncultured Gulosibacter sp. | reverse complement strand
CGGGTCTGGTCCCGGACCACCACAGACCCCGCGAAGTGTCCGTCGACCGCGACGTACACGGCCGCCTCGCCCGCCGCCAGTTCGCGGAACGCCGTGTCCGGCGCCAACTGAGCCACATATTTGGGTTTCCCCACAAACACGGTGCGACCGTCGATCACGGCCTCGACACCGTGGGTCGCCACCTCGCGAGCATCGCTGGCCTCGCGCACCATCAGCCCACGATCCGACACCGCCTGACGCAAGGCGCCCGCCAACACATGCGACGAATACTGTTCCGCGGACCCCACGATGACCAGCAACTCGTCTTCGGTCATGCCCTGGGGGTGAACCGACACCACGCGGGGCGTGCCATAGGTCAGCGTGCCCGTCTTGTCGAAACCCACCGTGCGGGCGCGAGCCAGTCGCTCTAACGTGCCCGCGTGCTTGACCACGATTCCCGCCTTCGCCGCCGCCGACATGCCCGCCATGAACGCCACGGGAGCGCCGATCAACAGGGGGCACGGGGTGGCGACCACCAACACCTCGGCGAAACGAGCGCTGTCACCCGACACGGCCCACGCCACACCGGCAATCACATAGGCGACCGCCGTGAACGGGACCGCGTACCGGTCGGCCAAACGCACGAGCGGCGCCTTGGACTTCTTGGCATCCTTGACGAGTTCAACAATGCGCTGGAACTGGCTGTCCGCGGCTCGGGCGGTCGCCACCACTTCGACGGCCTTGGGGCCGTTGATCGACCCCGACATCACGGCATCGCCCCGCACCTTGTCGACCGGCAGGCTCTCGCCCGTCAGCGACGACTCGTCAAAAGACGACACCGCCGACAGCAGCTCGGCATCGACCGGGACGACCTCGCTGGGCCGCACCAAGAGCCGGTCCCCCACGACCACGTCGTCGGCGGGAATGTCGTCCACCGTCCCGTCCGAATTCACACGATGCGCGACCTGTGGGACTCGGTTCAGCAGCGAGCTGAGTTCCGCCTCGGCGCGGCCCTCGGCATAGTCCTCGAGCGCCTCGCCACCGGTCAGCATCAGCACGATCAACAGGCTGGCCCAGAATTCCCCCACGGCGAGCGTGGCCACAATTGCCGTAACCGCCAAGACGTCGAGCCCGAAATGCCCGGCAATCATGGCGCGAACCATGGCCACCGCCTTGAACACCGCCACCGTGCCGGCGAACACCGTCACCACGATTTGTGCACCAAGGGGCACCGGCGAGTTCGCGAACACTCCTGCCACCGCGGCGACGAACGCCGTCACCAGGATCAGCGGATACCGGCGGGCCAGCGACACAAGTTTCATACACACGTTTCTCTCGAAGTTTCCCAGCGGTTGACAGGAAGCCTGCCCTCAGCCTGTCACGAATGCGCCAACTCGTCTAGGCTTGCCGAATGGCACGCACCACTTATTTCATCGAGGTGACCGAACAGATCTCGGCACCCGTCCAGACCGTTTTCGACGTCATGAGCGACTTCGCCCAGTTTGACGAGTGGAACCCGTTCCCGTCGATGGACCCCAGCACCGTATCGACGGTGGGCACCCCCAGCGCAGGCGTCGGCGCTACATATAGCTACGTCGGCAAGCGCATCGGTAATGGTTCGATGACCATCACCGCAGCCGATGCCCCCGGTCTGATCGCGATCCAGATGACCTTTGGCGCACCCAGCCCCTCGGTCGCCGAGGTCGAATACCGCCTGCGCGAGAAGGACGGCGGCACCGAGGTGACGTGGTTCATGACCGGTACGCGCGGATTGATGGACCGTGTGATGAACAAGGTTCTGAAACTCGATGTCATGATGACCGGCCACTTCGCCGACGGGCTCAGCCGGCTGAAGGCTTTCCTCGAACAGTAACCGACCTATAACAGTGAAGGGCCCGAGGTAATCCCCGGGCCCTTCACTGTTGTCAGAAAACTACTTGCAGGCGCAACGGTCTTCCGCGGCCACTCCGGCCAGAGCCAGTTCGACGTGCTGTCCGCAACCGGTCCAGCTTGCCTTGCCACAATCGCTACAGGTAATGGGGCTGCACATGGTGTGCTCCTTTCGTTGGTTTTATTGTAATACCCCTGGGGGTATTTTTGTCAAGTGGTTACGCGGAAGCCAAACGCTTCTGCAGGTTGGTGTCCAGCGTCGCGAGGAAGTCCTCGGTGGTCTGCCATGCCTGGTCAGGACCGACCAGAGCGGCGAGGTCCTTGGTCATCGCACCCGACTCGACGGTGGCCACAACGACCTCTTCCAGTGCAATCGAGAAGTCGATCAGCGCCTGGTTGCCGTCCAACTTGCCGCGGTGCTGCAGGCCACGGGTCCACGCATAGATCGACGCGATGGGGTTGGTCGAGGTGGGCTTGCCGGCCTGGTGCTGGCGGTAGTGACGAGTCACGGTGCCGTGAGCCGCCTCGGCCTCGACGACCTTGCCGTCGGGAGTGGTCAACACCGAGGTCATGAGACCCAGCGAACCAAAGCCCTGTGCGACGGTGTCGGACTGAACGTCGCCGTTGTAGTTCTTGGTCGCCCAGACGTAGCCGCCCTCCCACTTCATGGCGCTGGCGACCATGTCGTCGATCAGGCGGTGCTCGTAGGTGATGCCGGCAGCGGCGAATTTCTCGGCGAATTCGGCGTCAAAGATTTCCTGGAAGATGTCCTTGAAACGTCCGTCGTACGCCTTGAGGATCGTGTTCTTGGTCGACAGGTACACGGGGTAGTTGCGCGCCAAACCGTAGTTCATCGAGGCGCGTGCAAAGTCGCGGATCGAGTCATCGAGGTTGTACATCGCCATTGCGACACCGGCACCGGGGGCCTGGAAAACCTCGAACGACTGAGGCTCGGAACCGTCGGCGGGGGCAAAGCTGAGGGTCAGCGTGCCGGGGCCATCGAAGGTGAAGTCGGTGGCGCGGTACTGGTCACCGAAGGCGTGACGGCCCACGATGATGGGCTTGTTCCAGCCGGGAACCAGGCGGGGAATGTTCGAGATGATGATCGGCTCGCGGAAGATAACACCGCCGAGGATGTTACGGATGGTGCCGTTGGGGCTCTTCCACATCTTCTTCAGACCGAACTCGGTCACGCGACCCTCGTCGGGGGTGATGGTCGCACACTTGACGCCGACACCGTGCTTCTTGATGGCGTTCGCAGCATCGATGGTGATCTGGTCGTCGGTCTCGTCACGCTTCTGGATCGAGAGGTCGTAGTACTCCAACTCGAGGTCCAAGTAAGGGTGGATGAGGCGGTCCTTGATGAACTGCCAAATAATGCGGGTCATTTCGTCGCCGTCGAGCTCGACAACGACTCCGTCTACCTTGATTTTTTCCATGCGGAACGCCTTTCACATAAAGCCTTATTCAACCCCATTCTAGGCGGTCGCGGGCCGCGGAACCCGGGCAGAAAGGCCGTGCTGGGGACTTTACTCACTGTTTACCCACAAAACCCTGGGGCGCCCGCCGCTCGGGGTTATGGTGGATACATGAGCGAACTCCGACTTGAAGAATTAAGTGCCCGCACCATCGTTGCCGCCAACAGCCTCACGCTGCGCCGCGGCCAGGAGCAGTTCATCACCCCCATCTCGTATTCGATCGCGGACGCCTATGTCGACCCGTCGACCACGTGGGCTCGCGTCATCATCGACAACGACAAGGTCGTCGGGTTTATCCGCGGTAACTTTGACCCCCACCACCCCAAGGACGAATTCAAGGCGTGCGTGTGGCGCATCAACGTCGACGCCGACGAACAGGGTCGCGGTATCGGCAAGTTCGCCGTGCAGGCACTGTTGAACGAGGCCCGCGGGCGCGGCTTTGACCGCATCACCGCGATCTGGGAATACGGCGACCTGGGTCCCGGCGAATTCTTTAAGCGCTGCGGTTTCACCCAGGTCGGCGAGACCGAGTACGGCGAAGCGATCGGCGAACTCGTCGTCGCCTAGCCCGACGTGGGCTAGATGGGCGCTCACGGTTGATTGTGCGGTATCACTTTGATACCATGTCGCCATGGCAATGACACTACGTTTACCCGAATCGCTCGACAATCACCTCACCGCGCTTGCCAACGATCTGGGAATTTCAAAGCAACAGGCAGCAACATTGGCTTTGGAATCTTTCGTCGACTCACACAACAACCGTCGCGAACTGCGAAAGACAATTGAGTTGGTTACACAACGCGACGCTGGACTGATGGCCCGGTTGGCTGATTCGTGACCCGTTTCTTAGACCTCGAAAGTTTCGTCGTCGAATTAGAAGCGATTGGCTTCGTCGCCCGCGACCTGGGGCTCATTCATTCCGCAATCGAACGCCCATCAACGACACTGATGGGCCAAGAGGCATATCCCGCCATAGAACTCAAATGTGCCGCGCAGACAGAGTCCCTGGCACGAAACCATTCCTTTTACGACGGAAACAAACGAATCGCGTGGATTGGGCTCAACCACCTGCTCATCATCAACGGCTACACGCTTGAATTCACCGAAGGTGAGGCATTCACGTACATCCACGATGTAGTCAGCGGGTCATTGAGCCTTGAGGCATCAGCGGAATGGATACGGGAACGTATCCGGCCGATCGCCACCTCGTCCTAGTGGAAGAAGTGGCGCTCGTTGGTGAAGTACATGGTCACACCGGCGGCCTTTGCCGCGGCCACGACCTCGTCGTCACGCACTGAACCACCGGGCTGAACCACGGCACGAACGCCGGCAGCCAGCAGGACCTCGAGGCCGTCGGCGAACGGGAAGAACGCGTCCGACGCGGCGACCGAACCGGCGGCACGGTCCCCCGCACGGTTGACGGCAAGGTGGCAGGAGTCCACGCGGTTGACCTGACCCATGCCAATACCGACGGATGCGCCGTCATTCGCGAGCAGAATCGCGTTCGACTTCACCGCACGGCACGCACGCCACGCAAATTCGAGGTCGCGCAGGGTGGCCTCGTCAGCGGGTTCGCCTGCGGCAAGGGTCCACGCGGACGCTGCCGCGAAATGCGTGTCGGGCTGCTGCACGAGGAAGCCTCCCGAGATCTGACGGATTTCGGTCGCTTCACGCGCATAGTCCTGGGGCAACTGCAGCAAACGCAAGTTCTTCTTTGCGCTGAGGATTTCGACCGCCTCGGGGTCAAAGCCGGGTGCGACGATGACCTCGGTGAAAATGTCCTTGATGGATTCTGCGGCCTCGCGCGTGATTACACCGTTCGCGGCAATCACACCACCAAACGCCGACACGGGGTCGCACTCGTGGGCGGCGCGGTGAGCTTCAGCAATCGTGGCACCCACAGCAATCCCGCAGGGGTT
>CAZRHP010000040.1:4490-8252 GCA_964599975.1 uncultured Gulosibacter sp. | reverse complement strand
GTTTTTCATCGATGTGGTCACCGCAGTGATTGGCATTTCGTTGCTGTTCCTCGTTCGACACCGACCTTGATCGACTCAAAGTCCATGACCAGCGAATACGCGGCGAGGAACACGACGACGACACCGAGCACGAGGCCCAGGGGGATTCCAGCGATTTCCATCGAACGCATGCCCCACGTCATGCCGGGCAGCGCACCGGTCATCATGAGGATCATGTTGACGAGCGAGAACACGGCGTACCCGATGATTGCCATGGTCACGATTTTGTTCATGCGCGGGGTGGCGCGGAACTTGCCGGACAGGAAGAGGAACAGGGTGATGCCCACGACGGCGAGAGTGCCGACGATGGCCTGGGTCACGATGCCCTCGTACATGCCGTTGAAGAACATCGAGATGGCTCCCAACGCGATGCCCTCGAATGCGGCATAGGCCAAGACGAGTGCGGGCGAAGGGGTCTTTTTGAAGATGTTGACCATGGCCAGAACGAAGGCGATGATCAGGCCGGGCAGCATCAGTGCGGGGACGACCCAACCGACGGCGGCGCCCGCGATTAGAACAGCGAACGAGACGAGGGTCTTGACGATGGTGTCCTCGTAGGTCATGCGGCCGGTGTCGGCGCCGGTGGCTGCCGGCATGTCATAGGCCGTCTCGAGGGTGTCGGCGGCGGGTGCGGTGGTCGCGCCTCGGCCGTACAGGTTCTCCAGCTGGTCGCGGGAAACCTGTCCGGGACGGAACGCGGCGGAACGCGAGAATGCGGGATTCGAGCTCATGATTCTCCTTTAGGTGAATTCGGTACTACCAGTGTAAACACGGGGCGGCCGCCGAATCTATGAAACGGCTGTGAGTTACAGCTCGACCCACCACAACCACAGCAGAACCCCACTGACCATCCACAGTGTCATGTTGACCCAGCCCAAAACGATTGCGGCGACGGCCATGCGACGCCCGCCCTCGTGGGTGCGGCGGATCTGTTCCGTGGCGAACCATCCCAGGGGCAGGGCCATGGGCGACAGCATGCACCCCAGCACGAACGACAGCACGGCCAACGGGTTTGTTTTCCGCTTCACCGTGGTCTTATCCATGTCGACACTCTAACCCCGGGTCGCCCCATGTCGGAGGAGCAACCTAAACTTGTCAACGACATGACGACGCTCTTTGACGACAACCTTTTCTCGCCCGCACCCCACGGAATCGACCCCGCTGACCCCCTGTTGGTGGGTTTGAACCCGGCACAGCTGCGTGCTGTGACGCACCGCGGCCCCGCCTTGCTGATTGTGGCCGGTGCCGGTTCGGGCAAGACCTCGGTGCTGACTCGTCGCATCGCATTGTTGCTGAAGAACCGCGAGGCGTGGCCCAGCCAGATCCTCGCGATCACGTTCACGAACAAGGCCGCGGCCGAGATGCGGGAACGCATCGGCGCACTGATCGGCGTGGACGAGGCGAACCAGATGTGGATTTCGACCTTCCACTCGGCGTGTGTGCGCATTCTGCGTCGCGAGGCCGAACGGTTCGGTTTCAGTTCATCGTTCACGATTTACGACTCGGCCGATTCCAAGTCGCTGATCAAACGAATCATT
The DNA here is from genome assembly GCA_964599975.1 of uncultured Gulosibacter sp. Taxonomy (GTDB): domain Bacteria; phylum Actinomycetota; class Actinomycetes; order Actinomycetales; family Microbacteriaceae; genus MWH-TA3. The sequence goes on along the minus strand of CAZRHP010000040.1, from coordinate 6,675 downwards.
AAGGAATACGAGGCGGACACGCTGGGGCTGACCCCGGGCAGTGTGATCTCGAAGATGTCCAAGCTGAAGAACGAGCTGGTCGACTGCGACCAGTTCGCCCGCACCGTGAATTCGGACGACCCCAACGAGGTCATGTTCCTCGAAATTTGGCGCAAATACACGTCGGAATTGCGCCGCGCCAACGCGTTTGACTTTGACGACCTGATCGGTCAGACCGTGTTTTTGTTCCGCGCGTTCCCCGAAATCCGCGCCCTGTACCAGCGCCGATTCCGCCACCTGCTGGTCGATGAGTACCAGGACACCAACCACGCCCAGTACGCGCTGATCTATGAACTGACCCGTCCTGTCGAGCCCGAATACGTGACGCCCGATACCCCTCCGAAACTCGTCGAAATGGATGGGTCGATCAAGGCCGCCTCACTGACCGTGGTGGGTGACAGCGACCAGTCGATCTATGCGTTCCGTGGCGCGGACATCCGTAACATCCTCGAATTCGAACGCGATTTCCCCGGCACCGACGTCGTTTTGCTGGAACAGAACTACCGATCCAGCCAGAACATCCTCGACGCCGCGAACGCCGTCATCTCGAATAACTTCGACACCACACGGGCAAAGAACCTGTTCACCGAGAGCGGTGCCGGCGCCCAGATCGTGGGCTTCACCGGTGTCACAGCACACGACGAGGCCCAGTTCGTGGCCGACGAGGTTCACGCTCTGCACGACAGTGGTCTGGCCTACCGCGACATGGCGGTCTTCTATCGCACGAACTCGCAGACCCGTGCCTTGGAAGAAATTCTCATGCGCGCTGCGGTGCCGTACAAGCTTCTGGGTGGCACCAAGTTCTATGAACGTGCCGAAATCAAGGACGTGATGGCGTACCTCATCGCCGTCGCCAACCCGCAGGATGCTCTGGCGCATCGCCGCATTCTCAACACACCGAAGCGTGGCATCGGTCCCGCCTCCGAGACCCAGATTCAAAGCTTTGCCGACCGCGAGGGCATCACGTTCCGCGAGGCTCTATCCCGCTCGAGCGAGCTCGGTTTGGGCCCGAAGCTCACCGCATCGGTGCGCGATCTGGCCCAACTGTTGGACACCGTCACCGCCTCGGTCGCCACGGCCAAGGTCGTCGACGTGTTGCTCGCGCTGTTGGAGGGAACCGGGTACCTGTCGTTGCTGCAGAACAGCCGCGACCCGCAGGAAAACGCTCGCGCGGAAAACGTCGAGGAGCTCGTCGGTGTCACCCGCGAATTCCAGGTCAAGTCGCCCGACGGAACGTTGCTGGACTTCCTCACCGAGGTGGCGCTGGTGTCGGCTGTCGACGACATGGATGACGAATCCGGTTCGGTGAACCTCATGACACTGCACACGGCCAAGGGCCTGGAATTCGATGCCGTGTTCATCACCGGTGTCGAAGAACTGATCCTGCCGCACAAGATGGCCCTGATCGAGACTGGCGGAATCAACGAGGAACGACGACTGTTCTATGTGGGCATCACGCGTGCTCGCAAGCGGCTGTTCCTCTCGCTCGCCACATCGCGCGCGACGTTCGGTGAAATCAGCGTGGCGATGCCCAGCCGATTCCTCGACGAGATTCCCGCCCACCTGATCTCGTGGCGCGAGAACCAGCGCGCACTGCGCGGTGGCGGCGGTTTCGGTGGCGGCAACGGCAGCGGATACTCCAGTGGTTATTCTTCGGGCGGCTATTCTTCGGGCGGCGGCTACGGTCTCGAACGCAGCAAGCCCAAGACGGAATGGTCGGGAACCGTGACGCGCGAGGTGCGCGACAATTCCGAGCTGGAAATTGGGGTGGGGGACCGCATTCGTCACACCGACTTCGGCGACGGCCGCGTGTTGGCGGTCACCGGCGAGGGTGCGAAACGCATCGCCGAGGTGCAGTTCTCGCAGGCGGGCAAGAAAAAGTTGCTCATCAAAATCGCGCCCATCGAAAAGCTCTAATTTGTGCAGCACCTTCGGCAAGTCGTGCGCGGGTGCAACGGTAGGCTAGAGGACGGTCGTGTGGCATGGGGCCCCGACCACTTCGTCTCATTGTCGATTGGATAACGGTGGATCTTTACGAGTACCAGGCCCGCGATATGTTCGAAAAGCACGGCGTACCCGTGCTTCGCGGCATCGTTGCTGACACCCCCGCAGAAAAATCCCCTGCTTACGGCTGCCCCGCCAACCG
>CAZRHP010000040.1:0-4480 GCA_964599975.1 uncultured Gulosibacter sp. | reverse complement strand
TGCTGACACCCCCGCAGAGGCCAAGGCCGCTGCCGCAGAAATCGGCGGCGTCACCGTCGTCAAGGCTCAGGTCAAGACCGGTGGTCGTGGCAAGGCCGGCGGCGTCAAGGTCGCAAAGACCGCCGACGAAGCCTATGCCGCAGCCGAAGCAATCCTCGGCCTCGACATCAAGGGCCACGTCGTCAAGCGCGTAATGGTGGCACAGGGCGCACGCATCGCCCAGGAATACTACTTCTCGGTGCTGCTCGACCGCGCCAACCGTTCGTACCTCTCGCTGTGCTCGTACGAGGGCGGCATGGAGATCGAACAGCTCGCAGTCGAGCGTCCCGAGGCTCTCGCCAAGATCGAGGTTGACCCCAGCACGGGCATCGACCTGGCCAAGGCCACCGAGATCGCGATTGCCGCAAAGTTCCCCGCCGAGTTGGTCGACAAGGTTGCTGCTGTGTTCGTGCAGCTGTACGGCGTGTACGTCGCCGAAGACGCCACCCTGGTCGAGGTGAACCCCCTCGTTCTGACGGAAGAGGGCGACATCCTCGCCCTAGACGGCAAGGTCACCCTCGACGAGAACGCCGGTTTCCGTCACGCCGACCACGAAGCACTCGAGGACAAGGCCGCTGCCGACCCTCTCGAGGCCAAGGCCAAGCAGCACGACCTCAACTACGTCAAGCTCGACGGCGAGGTCGGAATCATCGGTAACGGTGCCGGTCTGGTCATGTCGACCCTCGACGTCGTCGCCTATGCCGGCGAGAACCACGGTGGCGTTCGCCCCGCAAACTTCCTCGACATCGGTGGTGGAGCCTCGGCCGAGGTCATGGCCGCCGGTCTGGACGTCATCCTCGGCGACCCTCAGGTCAAGAGCGTGTTCGTCAACGTATTCGGTGGCATCACGGCCTGTGACGCCGTCGCCAACGGCATCGTCGCCGCTCTCGACATCCTCGGTGACGCCGCGACCAAGCCCCTGGTTGTGCGCCTCGACGGTAACAGTGTCGAAGAGGGTCGTCAGATCCTGGCCGCACGCAACCACCCCCTCGTAACCCTGGCCACCACGATGGATGACGGCGCTGATCGCGCCGCCGCCCTGGCAGCAAAGTAAGGATCCGAAAATGTCGATCTTCCTCAACAAGGATTCCCGCGTCATCGTTCAGGGCATCACCGGCGGCGAGGGCTCCAAGCACACCGCCCTGATGCTGAAGTCCGGCACCAACGTGGTCGGCGGTGTGAACGCTCGCAAGGCGGGCACCACCGTAACCCACGGCGATGTGACCCTTCCCGTGTTCGGCACGGTCGAAGAGGCCATGCGCGAAACCGGCGCCAACGTGTCGGTCGTGTTTGTTCCCCCGGCATTCGCCAAGGACGCCGCCATCGAGGCCGTTGACGCCGAGATGCCCCTCATCGTGGTCATCACCGAGGGCATCCCCGTGCAGGACACCGCCGAGTTCTGGGCCTACGCCAAGAACAAGGGCACCAGCCGCATCATCGGACCCAACTGCCCCGGAATCATCACCCCCGGCGAGGCTCTGGCCGGCATCACCCCCGCGACCATCACCGGTTCGGGCCCCATCGGCCTCGTGTCGAAGTCGGGAACCCTGACCTACCAGATGATGTTCGAACTGCGCGACATCGGATTCTCGACCGCCATCGGCATCGGCGGTGACCCCATCGTGGGCACCACGCACATCGACGCCCTTGCCGCATTCGAGGCTGACCCCGACACCAAGGCGATCGTCATGATCGGCGAAATCGGTGGCGACGCCGAGGAACGTGCCGCGGACTACATCAAGGCCAACGTCACCAAGCCCGTCGTGGGCTATGTTGCCGGTTTCACCGCTCCCGAGGGCAAGACCATGGGCCACGCTGGCGCCATCGTGTCGGGCTCGTCGGGTACCGCTCAGGCCAAGAAGGAAGCCCTCGAGGCTGCCGGCGTGCGTGTGGGCAAGACTCCGAGTGAAACCGCGCGACTCATGCGCGAGGTCATCGCGGCTCTCTAGTCGTGTCGCGTCGACTCGTCGTCCTCTTCGCGCTTCTCGAGGCGCTGTTTGTCATCGCATTGGGCATCGGCATTGTGCTGGTGCCCTATGTGGTTGTCTGGGGAGTCAACGGCGCGTTTCAGGCGACACCGTTGGAGGTGTGGCGGTTAGCGGTCGATGCGTGGGCCTTGGGCCACTCGGTTCCGCTCACCGTGACACTGCCCGCCGAGGCCGCCGCCGCGTTCGGTGACAAGGGCGAGCTGTCGTTCGTACTGTCACTGGCTCCGTTGGGCCTCGCCGTGTTTACGTTCGCTATGGGTTTGCGCGCGGGCCGACGTGTGGCGGATGCGCCGAATCCCGCGCCGACCGCGGCGCTGATCACGGCGTTCGTCGCAATGTTCGCGTTTCTCGTCATGTGGTCGGCCCAACACGAGGGCGTGACGATGGATCTGGCCGACGGCACAATCCGCGTCGTCATGCCGTTTGCTGTGGGAGTGCTGTTGTCGTGGCGCCCGTGGCGTTCCGAATCTTTTGCCGCCCGGTGGCAGGCCGCTGTCCCGTGGGACCTGCGTGAACTCGGCGGCGTTGCATTGACCGTCGCGTCGACCGTTCTGCTGGGCCTCGTTGTGGTGGCATCGGTCATGCTCGTCCTGTTGCTGGTCGCGGGTTTCGCCACCGAAATTTCCTTGTACGAGGCGGTGCACGGCGAAATCTTTGGGGGATTGGTGTTGACGTTTGGCCAGTTGCTCGCGGTGCCAACCGCGGTCATCTGGGCTGCCTCGTGGATTGTCGGCCCCGGTTTTTCGCTGGGAGTGGGAACCATCGTGTCGCCCGAGACCCTGACACTGGGGACGCTGCCCTCGGTTCCGTTGCTGGGGCTGATCCCGCTCGACAATTCCGCGGGTCTGCTGTTCACCGCGGTCGTGCCCGTGTTGGCGGCGATTGCGGCCGCTCGATTTTCGCCCACGCTAGTCGCCGCACGCGGATACTTTGATGCGTCGGGCGTGCGCGATTACCTGCGCATCGTGGGCCTCGCGGCGCTCGCGGGCTTGTTCAGTTTCGCCATCGCGTTCGTTGTCAGCGGTGGTGCCAGCGGCTCGGCTGGTCCTGGCCGGTTCTTTGACGTGGGCATCGATGTGTTTGATTTTGCCTTCACGCTCGCTGTGGGCACGGCCGGTGGCGCACTGGTCGGAGCTGCCGCGCGACTGATTCGTCCGTTGCCCGCGCAGCCCGCCTCGGCCAATTTTTCGACACCCCGCAAACGGTAGACTTGGCTAATGCTTCGGGTTGTCGTCCTCATTAGTGGTACCGGCTCGAACCTGCGCGCATTTCTTGAGGGCTGTGACACCGGATCCATTCCGGCTCGGGTCGTGGCGGTCGGATCCGACCTTCCCGCCGACGGCCTGCAGCACGCCGCCGTCCGCCAGATTCCCACCTTTATCGAACCGCTCAACCGTGGTGATGACCGCGCGGCGTGGGGCGAACGCCTGGCCGAACAGATCGCGGCTTTTGACCCCGACCTCGTGATCCTGTCGGGTTTCATGCGACTCGTGCCGCCGGCCGTAGTCGAACGTTTCTCGCCGATGTTGCTGAACACGCACCCCGCATATTTGCCGGAATTCCCCGGCGCACACGGGGTTCGCGACGCGTTCGAGGCCGGAGTCACCGAGACCGGCGCCAGTGTCATTGTGGTCGACAACGGGGTCGACACCGGACCCATTCTTGCTCAACGTCGAGTGCCCATTTTCCCGAACGACACCGTCGAAACGCTGCACGACCGCATCAAACCGGTCGAACGCGAGCTGCTTGCCGAGGTCGTCCGCGATATCGCTACACGACACAACGCCACGACACACTAGCCAGGAGACCCAATGGTTGCCGCACTTCCCGCCCCCGACCGCGCCCGTGATCAGATTCAGGTGCGCCGCGCCTTGTTGTCCGTCAGCGACAAGACGGGACTCGTGGAATTGGCCACCGCATTGGCGGACGCCGGCGTGCAGATGGTGTCGACCGGGTCGACCGCACAGACCATTCGCGACGCGGGTTTCGAAGCACTCGATGTCAGCTCCGTCACCGGTTTTCCCGAATCGTTGGATGGCCGGGTAAAGACCCTCCACCCCTCGATTCACGGCGGAATTCTCGCCGACCTGCGCTATGACAGCCACGTTGCTCAGTTGGACGAGCTGGGTATCGAACCGTTCGACCTGATCGTCGTCAACCTGTACCCCTTCGTGGCCACCGTCGCCAGCGGCGCCGAGGCCGGCACCATCGTCGAAAACGTGGACATCGGTGGGCCCGCCATGGTTCGTGCATCGGCAAAGAACCACCACAACGTCGCCATCGTCGTCAACCCCGCCGACTACACCGAGATCATCGAGGCCGTTGCCCAGGGCGGCACGACGCTCGCTCAGCGCCGCGTTCTCGCGGGCCGCGCCTTTGCGCACACCGCCGCCTATGACTCGGCCGTCGCCACCTGGTTCCAGTCCGAGTACCCCCACGACGACACCACGTTT
>CAZRHP010000039.1:0-8629 GCA_964599975.1 uncultured Gulosibacter sp. | reverse complement strand
AGGGAACACTGCCCGAAATCACCATCGTCATCGCGGACGGAGATTTTGGTGATGCGATTGCCCAGCAACTCGTGGACAAGGGCGTCACCAAGTCATTCGATGCGGTGTACTCGATTCTGCTCGCGGATTCGTCGGTGACGTTCACACCGGGAACCTATGTCCTCAAAACCGGCATGAGTGCCCGGGCGGCCCTTGACATTCTCACGGACCCCGCGAATCGGGTAACGGATACCGTGACGATTCCCGAGGGCACCGTACTTCCCAACGTCTTGGCCTTGCTCAGCGAATCGACGGGCCTGCCGTTGGCCGAGTTCGAGGCCGCGGCGGCGGATTACAGCAGTTTTGGGCTGCCGAGTTCGGCTCCGAGCCTCGAAGGGTACCTGTTTCCCGCGACTTATTCGTTTGATGACGGCCTGACCGCCCACGACTATTTGCAGGTTTTGGTGGACGAGATGTTCGACCGGTTGTCGGCCCTGGGCGTTCAGCCCGACCAGTATCACGAGGTGCTGACCTTTGCCGCGTTGGTACAGCGCGAGGCCGGTTCCAACGTTGATGATTTCCCCAAAATCGCACGCGTGTTCCAGAACAGGCTCGACGAGGATTGGTTGCTGCAATCGGATGCCACCGTCGCCTACGGTACGGGCAACCTCGACACCGTTTGGACCACGGACGCGGAACGCGCCGATGCGTCAAACCCCTACAACACCTATGTGCACAAGGGTCTGCCCGTCGGTCCCATCGGCGCACCCGGCGAAGTAGCGATCGAGGCCGTACTGTCGCCTGCGGTGGGGGACTGGTTCTTCTTCGTGCCCATCAACCTCCAGACCGGTGAAACGGTATTCAGTCGCACGGCCGATGAACATGCAGCGGCGGTCGAACAACTGCGTGCCTGGTGCCGAGCATCCGACGAGAACGCGGCGTACTGTGACTAGTCGGTATGCGGTCTTAGGGTCGCCCATCGCGCACTCGAAATCGCCGCTGCTGCACCGCGCCGCTTTCAGTGTTCGCGGCGTCGATGCGTCGTACGATGCCGTAGACGTCACCGCGGACACCCTGCCCGAATTCCTCGCGGGATGCACGGAGCAATGGCGTGGACTGTCTCTGACAATGCCGTTGAAAGAAACGATCGAGCCCTACCTTGCGGAACGCGATGAGGTGTCGCGGCTGGTCGGTGCGGTCAACACCGTAGTTTTCACGGACGCGGGTCTGTACGGCTACAACACCGATGTGTGGGGTGCCCAGCGTGCGATGTCCGACCTGTTGGCCGGGGTGATTCCGCACACGGCTGTCCTTCTGGGGGCCGGCGCCACTGCCCGTTCGTGCCTCTTGGCGCTCTACAACCTCGGAACCCGCCAGGTCACCGTTCTGGTCCGAAATCCCGATCGTGCCGCACCCATCACACTGTTGGCCGAACGCCTGGGAATGAGCCTCGAGGTGCGCTCGTTCGATGCGGCACTTGCCGCCGTGGCGGACATCGCGGTGTCGACGATTCCATCGGGCGCGGACATCCCGAAAAGCGTTCTGGAATCCATCAGCACGCGTCACGGGTTTGATGTTGCGTACTCGCCCTGGCCGACCTCGGTTGCGCTGGCGCTCGAATCCTCTGGCGCGGTTGTCGAGAGCGGGCTGACCATGCTCATGTGGCAGGCAGTCCGGCAGCAACGTATTTTCGCCACGGGCAACCCGGAACATGAACTCGAGAACGAGCCCGCGGTCATCGCCGCACTGTGCGCCGCCGTTGGCATCGACCGTCCCTGAATACTGAAAGAATAGACATATGCTTCGTTGGTTAACTGCAGGTGAGTCTCACGGTCCCGAACTTATAGGTGTCATGGAGGGGCTGCCCGCGGGTGTGCCCGTGTCCCTCGACGCCATTCGTGAGGACCTTGCTCGACGTCGACTGGGCTACGGCCGCGGAGCCCGTATGAAGTTTGAGGCCGACGAGGTGAACATCTCGGGTGGCGTCCGTCACGGTGTCAGCATGGGGAGCCCCGTCGCTCTGCGCATCGGTAACACCGAGTGGCCCAAGTGGACCGCCGTGATGAACCCTGAGCCCGTTGACCCCGCCGAACTCGAGTCCGGTCGCGGTGCGCCGTTGACCCGCCCTCGCCCCGGTCATGCCGACCTCGTGGGCATGCAGAAATATGGATTTGACGAGGCCCGTCCCGTTCTCGAGCGCGCGTCCGCACGTGAAACTGCCACCCGTGTGGCGTTGGGTGCCGTGGCTCGTGGGTTCCTCCGCGAATTGGGCATCGAGGTGGTGTCCCACACTCTGTCTATCGAAACCGTTCGCGTTCCCGACGGCTCGCCCGTGCCACGTCCCCACGATGTTCCCGCGCTGGATTCCGATCCGCTGCGATGCTTTGACCCCGAGACCAGCGCCGCCATGGTTCGCCGTGTGGACGAGGCGCACAAGGACGGTGACACCCTCGGTGGTGTCGTCGAGGTTGTCGCATACGGCGTCCCGCAGGGCCTCGGCAGCTATGTTCACTGGGACCGTCGTTTGGACGCCCGTTTGTCTGCCGCACTGATGGGCATTCAGGCCATCAAGGGTGTTGAGGTCGGTGATGGTTTCGACACCACGCGTCGCCCGGGAAGTGTTGCTCACGACGAAATGGTGCCGGGCGAGGAAATCGAGCGCCTGACCGATCGCGCGGGCGGCATTGAGGGCGGAATGTCGACGGGCACCGTACTGCGCGTCCGCGCCGGAATGAAGCCCATTGCAACTGTCCCCAAGGCTCTGCGCACGATCGACACGACCACCGGTGATGTGGCTGCTGCACACCACCAGCGCTCGGACGTGTGTGCCGTTCCCGCGGCCGGTGTCGTGGCCGAGGCCATGGTCTTGCTGGTGTTGGCCGAGGCGGTACTGGAAAAGTTTGGCGGCGACTCGGTTGCCGAAACCCGACGCAACATGGAATCGTTCCTCGCGAACATTCCCTCGACGATGGTGACCAAACGGGACCTTCCGTGAGCCCACGGTTGGTGTTGATTGGGGCTCCCGCGGCGGGCAAGACTCGCCTGGGTAAGCGCATTGCCCGATTGATGGACCTGCCCTTCCTCGACACCGACAAGATGGTTGTGGCCCAACACGGTTCGATTCCCGAAATCTTTGCCGAACACGGTGAAGCCCAGTTTCGTGTGTGGGAGCGCGAGGCCGTCGTCGAGGCTCTCTCGTCCACTGGCGTGGTCGCGTTTGGTGGCGGTGCAGTGCTCAATGCAGAAACGCAAGACGATCTGCAGGGGTTGACCGTCGCGCTGGTGTCCATCACACCCGAGGAAGCGGAAAAGCGCATCCAGGACAGTTCCCGTCCCTTGTTGTCCGGGGGAATCGACGCCTGGCGTGCACTGGTCGAATCGCGTCAACCCATCTATGACCGCGTGTCGACTTTTACGGTTGATACCTCGCGCCGACCTCTCGATCACATTGCCGAAGAAGTTGTCGCCCAGTTGCAGGAGTCCGCATGAGCACCATCACCGTTTCGGGGTCACCCGATTATGACGTCGTTGTAGGCCGCGGCCTGCGTCCGATGATTCCTTCAATTCTGGGCGCGAAGGTTCAGAAAATCCTCGTCATCCACGCGCCCATCATGAGCGCCGAGGCCGAGGCCCTGCGCTCTGAACTGTCGGGGCAGTACCAGGTGCTGTTGGCCGAGGTTCCCGATGCCGAGGACGCCAAACGCATCGAGGTTGCTGCATTCTGTTGGGGAATCATGGGGCAATCCGATTTCACGCGCACCGATGCGGTTATCGGTTTGGGCGGGGGAGCGACCACCGACCTGGCGGGCTTCGTCGCTGCGACCTGGCTGCGTGGCGTTCCCATGCTCCACATTCCGACGACCGTCTTGGGTGCTGTCGATGCCGCGGTCGGGGGCAAAACCGGTATCAACACATCCGAGGGCAAGAACCTCGTGGGTGCATTCCATGCTCCCGTCGGCGTGTTGGTGGACTTGGAACTGCTCGAGCACCTGCCCGAAATGGAAATCCGTGCGGGGTTTGCCGAAATCGTCAAGGCCGGCTTTATCTCGGACACCGCCATCCTCGACATCGTCGAGGCGTATCCGGCTCGTGCCATCGACCCTGGGACGCCCGAATTCCAGGACCTACTGGAACGCGCCATCGCCGTCAAGGCGCGGGTTGTCGGCGAAGACTTCACCGAACAGGGACTGCGCGAAATCCTGAACTATGGTCACACTCTGGGCCACGCCATCGAACACACCGAACGTTACAAGTGGCGTCACGGTGCAGCGATCTCAATCGGCATGGTTTTTGCGGCAGAACTGTCGCGCATTACCCGTGGCCTGTCGGACGCAGAGGTCGATCGCCATCGGTCGATTTTCACGAGCCTCGGGCTGCCCATCGAGTACCCCGCAGGGCGCTGGCCGACCCTGTTGGCGACCATGCAGCGAGACAAAAAGGCCCGCGGAAGCCTTCTGCGCTTCGTCCTGCTCGAGGGAATAGGTCGTCCCGTCGTGTCCGGTGTGGCCGACGACTCGTTGCTCTTCAGTGCATTCCAGGAAATCGCTCGTTAGGCTAGAGCTATGGTGTCGATTCTTGTCCTCAACGGGCCTAACATTAACCGGTTGGGTTCGCGCGAACCCGATGTGTACGGCAGCACCTCGTACGCCGAACTCGCAGCCGAATTGACATCCGCAGCCCAGGACGGCGAAACGATTGACGTTCGCCAAACGAACTCGGAATCCGAACTCATCGGCTGGTTGCACGAGGCCGCGGATTCGGGTTCGCCCGTCATCCTCAACCCCGCAGCCTTCACCCACTATTCCTATGCCGTGCGCGACGCGGTTGCCGTTGTCACCACGGCCGGTGTGCCTCTGATCGAGGTCCACATCTCGAATCCCCACGCGCGCGAGGAATTCCGTCACACCTCGGTCATCTCGGCCGTCGCTACCGGCGTGATTGCCGGTTTTGGTGTCGGTTCCTATCGTTTAGCTCTCTCCGCAATCCGCGGCCTGCGCTAACGCCCTAAACTTCTCTGTGAACGTCGTAACGAAAGTAAGGTAATCACTCATGGCATCATCCAACGACATCAAGAACGGTTCGGTTCTCTCGCTCGACGGCCAGCTCTGGACCACCATCGAGTTCCAGCACGTCAAGCCCGGTAAGGGCGGCGCATTCGTGCGCACGAAGCTGAAGAACGTCATGACCGGCAAGGTCGTCGACAAGACGTTCAACGCTGGCGCAAAGGTCGACTTCGAAACCGTAGATCGCCGTGACTTCCAGTACCTCTACGCCGATGGCAACGACTTCGTATTCATGGACCTCGACGACTACGACCAGGTCACCGTATCGGGAGTCGTCGTGGGCGATGCAGCCAACTACATGCTGGAAAACCAGTCGGTTCAGATCGCCATGAACAATGGCGTTCCCCTGTACATTGAACTTCCCACGTCGGTAGTTCTGGAAATCACCTACACCGAGCCCGGCCTTCAGGGCGACCGCTCGACCGGCGGCACCAAGCCCGCAACGGTCGAAACGGGACTGGAGATCCAGGTACCCCTGTTTCTCGAGCAGGGCACCAAGGTCAAGGTTGACACTCGTACCGGTGACTACCTCGGTCGCGTGAACGACTAGTGGGAGCCCGCTCCAAGGCTCGCAAGAAGGCCATGGACCTTCTGTACGAAGCCGAACAGAAGAACATCGACTTCGGCGAGATGCTCGACATCTCGAACCGTCGTGACGCACAGAAGATCCAGAAGCTGTCCGAAAATGACTACGCGAACGCCATCGTTGACGGTGTTCACGAGAACTATCACCGTCTGCAGGACGTTCTCGAGTCGCACCTGCGCGGCTGGACCGTTGACCGTCTTTTCCCCGTCGACCGCGCAATCCTGCGCATCGCTCTGTGGGAATTGCTGTACACGGACACCCAGCCCGAGGTGATTCGCTCCGAGGCGCTGAGCCTCGCCGGCGAATACGGGTCCGATGACGCGGTCTCATTTATCGGCGGAATTATCGGAAACGTCGTTCGCGAAAACCCAATCAGCGAGTAGACTGCAGGTACACGGAATCCTTTAAGTCGTCCTGTGAGGCGGGGAAGGAGGGGTGTGATGGCATCAAAAGTGGTGCTCTCCGGCCCTGATATTGAGCGAGCGCTCAAGCGTATTGCGCACGAAATTGTCGAATCGCAACGCGGACGCCATGACCTCGTATTCCTTGGGATTCCCACTCGCGGTGTGATTCTGTCGGATCGTCTGGCCGAGCTCGTCAATCAGATCGAACCGCAGACCATCGAACGCGGTGTGTTGGATGTGACGATGTACCGGGACGACCTGCGGACAAAATCCACTCGTGCCACGACGCCGACGACGATTCCCTCCTCCGGTATTGACGGCAAGACCGTTGTGTTGGTGGATGACGTGTTGTATTCGGGTCGCACGATTCGTGCGGCGTTGGATGCCATCACCGCACTGGGTCGGCCACAGGCCGTTCGGCTGGCTGTTCTTGTCGACCGCGGCCACCGCGAACTCCCCATTCGTGCCGATTTTGTGGGCAAGAACCTGCCGAGCTCGGTGGACGAACGCGTGTATGTCCAGCTGGACGAGACCGACGGAGATGAAATGGTGGGTATTCGATGAAGCACTTCATTTCCACGCGATCAATCGCCCGCGAGACCGCCGTTCAACTGTTGGACACGACCGCCGACATGGCCGATGTCCGTCAGCGCGACATCAAAAAACTTCCCACCCTGCGCGGCAAAACTGTCGCCAATGTGTTTTTCGAGGACTCGACCCGAACACGACTGTCGTTCGAGGCCGCGGCACTCGCACTCAGCGCCGACGTCTCGACGTTCACGGCAAAGGGCTCGTCCGTATCCAAGGGCGAGAGCCTTAAGGACACCGTCCAAACTCTGGAATCCATGGGTGCCGACTTTATTGTGCTGCGTCACTTCGACTCGGGAGCTGCCGCTACCGTTGCGAACAGCGGTTGGGTTGACGCGCACGTCATCAATGCTGGGGACGGAACGCATGAGCACCCGACTCAGGCCCTGCTCGATGCATACACGCTGCGCCACCGCCTCTTCGCAGACGAGGCCCGTGGCCGAGACCTCGCGGGAACGCGCGTGGTGATTGTCGGCGACATCCTGCACTCGCGTGTTGCGCGGTCCAACATCTGGATGCTGTCCGCACTCGGCGCCGAGGTCACGATCGCCGCCCCGCGGACTCTGCTGCCCCGCGACATCGCACTGTGGCCGGTTACCGTCGTGGAAACGCTCGACGCGGCCCTCGATTCGGGCATCGACGCCGTCATGACGCTGCGAATTCAAAAGGAACGCATGAACGATGCGTTTTTCCCCGGCGCTGCCGAGTACACCCGTTTTTGGGGTATGACCAGTCAGCGTCTGAACCAGGTAGGCCCGGGAACCGTGGTCATGCACCCCGGCCCCATGAATCGTGGCCTGGAAATCGCGGGTGCCGTCGCCGACTCGGACCGTTCGACGGTTCGCGAACAGGTCACCAACGGTGTCGCCGCTCGTATGGCCGTGTTGTACACACTTCTCGGGGAGGGACAGGAATGAGCATCCTCATCAAGGGCGCCGCGATTTTGGGGCGAGACATCTCCGACATCCTCATCGATGGCGACAGCATTACCAATGTGGGACACCTTTCGGCGGACGCTGACACCGTCATCGACGCCACCGGGCTGATCGCACTGCCGGGTCTCGTGGACCTCCACACTCACTTGCGTGAACCCGGGGGGGAAGGCGCCGAAACTATTCTTACGGGGTCTCGTGCCGCCGCTGCCGGCGGTTTCACTGCCGTCCACGCGATGGCCAACACCAATCCCGTCGCCGATAACGCCAACGTCGTGGAATACGTTCACCGTCGTGGCATCGAGGCGGGATATGTCGAGGTTCGCCCCGTCGGTGCCGTCACCGCGGGACTCGAGGGGCAGACCCTGTCGGACATCGGCGCCATGGCCAACTCCGAGGCACGTGTCACTGTGTTCTCGGATGACGGCAAGTGCGTCGGCGACTCGCTGTTGATGCGCCGCGCCTTGGAATATGTGGCAACTTTCGGCGGCGTTATCGCCCAGCACGCACAGGATCCCCGCCTCACGGAAAATGCCCAGATGAACGAGGGCGCGTTGTCGGCCGAATTGGGTCTCGCGGGATGGCCCAGTGTGGCCGAGGAGGCCATCATCGCCCGCGACGTGCTGCTCGCGGAATACACCGGTGCTCGACTGCACATCTGCCACCTGTCGACAGCCGGGTCCGTCGACGTCATCCGGTGGGCGAAAAAGCGTGGAATCGCCGTGACCGCCGAGGCCACACCGCATCACCTGCTGCTGACGGACGAACTGGCACGCGAGTACAACCCCCTGTTCAAGGTCAATCCGCCGCTGCGCACCGAGGCCGACGTCATCGCCGTGCGTGAGGGCGTCAAAGACGGCACGATTGACATCATCGCCACGGACCATGCGCCGCACGGTTCCGCGTCGAAGGACTGCACCTGGGCCGATGGCGCATTCGGAATGGTCGGACTGGAATCCGCACTGTCGATCGTCCAGCACACTCTCGTGGACACGGGCCTGATTGAGTGGGCCGACGTCGCGCGAATTCTGTCGGTTAACCCCGCCCGCATCGGTTCGGTTGAGGGTTACGACGCGC
>CAZRHP010000038.1:0-8675 GCA_964599975.1 uncultured Gulosibacter sp. | reverse complement strand
CGCCAGGGCCTATTCCAAGCAAAATCGGCAGCCAAGAAATCAGTTCTTTTGAGCCGATGGTAGGCATTACTTGTTCGGGGTCGAGCCCCTGCACTCCCCTGCGTCTGGCGTACCAGTCAACGACTGCCTGCTTGAATTCTGGGGTTCCGCCGGTTCTCGGGTAGCCTGGCGCATTGGAGTTCGCGTTGAGAGCATCCTGGATGATTTTTGGTGTCGGATCAACTGGCGAGCCAACCGAGAGGTCAACCAAACCGTCGTGGTGTTTTGCCGCTTGGGCGGCGAAAGGCTTCAAACCCTCCCAAGGGTATTCGGGCAGCCTATCGAACAATGGTTACTCGGCCTGCGGAGGCAATGCGGTGACCACCGGGTGGTCGCCGTTCATTTTGCCAACCTTGGCAGCGCCGCCAGGTGAACCAATTTCGCTGAAAAATTCGACGTTTGCCTTGTAATACTCCGACCACTGACTAGGCAGGTCGTCCTCGTAGTAGATAGCCTCAACCGGGCAGACAGGCTCACAAGCACCGCAGTCCACGCACTCGTCCGGGTGGATGTACAGCATGCGGTCACCCTCATAAATACAGTCCACGGGGCATTCGTCGATGCACGCACGGTCCTTAACATCTACACACGGCAGAGCAATGACGTAGGTCATGAGGGTCCTCCTGGCTAATTCGTTTTCAGTTTACTGCCGCGCACGAAACGATACGTTCGGCCACAACACGACCAAGGCACAGACGATTGCGCTGCCGTAGACCCAGACCAATGCCGCGTCGTTTGCGGGAATCAGCACGCTGCCACCGGGTGAACGTTGCGCCAGCAGGAAAACCCCACCCAGCACTCCGATCGCCCCGGCTGATGACGGCCAACGGGAATCGTTCGACAGTCGGAGCCCAATCACATAGAGACCCACGATTGCGACTCCCCCAACCACCAGCCAAGGAAACAACACCTGATGTACGACCGTGACGATGATGGCCAGAACGATGCCGCCCAGCAGTGCACCGATAACGGTTCCCCAGTGTTTAGGCATCGAGGCGGGTCATCCAGCCGTGAACGTCGGGACGACGACCGTACTGAATGTCGGTGAGTTCTTCGCGCAACGACATGGTCAGTTCGCCTGCGGGGGCGTTGATGTCACCGATGGTGAAGCCCTCGGCCTTGAGCTGGCCGATTGGGGTGATAACAGCTGCGGTGCCACAGGCAAACGCTTCGACGATGTCGCCGTTCTCATAACCGGTGCGCCATTCCTCGATGGTGACGGGGCGACGTTCGACGGTCAAACCACGGTCCTCGGCCAAACGCAGCACCGAGTCACGAGTGATGCCCGGCAGGATCGAGTCGGACAGGGGCGTCACCAGAGTGCCGTCCTTGTAGACGAGAACCACGTTCATGCCACCGAGTTCCTCGATGTACTTGCCCTCGACCGAATCGAGGAACAGCACCTGCTGGCAGCCCTGGGCATACGCCTCGTTCTGGGCGATGAGCGATGCCGCATAGTTTCCACCGGTCTTGGCCGCACCGGTGCCGCCCTTGCCGGCGCGCGAGAAGTTCTCGGACAGCCAAATGCTGACCGGGGCGACACCGCCATGGAAGTATGCACCCGCGGGGCTGGCGATGACGTAGTACGCGACCTTCTTTGCGGGACGAACGCCCAGGAACGCCTCCTTTGCGAACATGAAGGGGCGAATATAGAGGCTCGTTTCGGGGGCCGAGGGCACCCAGTCGCCGTCGATTGCGACGAGTTCCTTGATGCTCTGCAGGAAGTGTGCGACGGGCAGTTCCGGCAGGGCCATACGTGCGGCCGAGGCCTGCAGTCGACGACCATTGGCGTCGGGGCGGAAGGTGTGCAGGCTGCCGTCGGCGTGACGATAGACCTTCAGGCCCTCAAAGATTTCCTGACCGTAGTGCAGCACCGAGGCGGCGGGGTCCAGCTCGATGGGCCCGTAGGGCTGAACGCGGGGGCGGTGCCATCCGCCCTGTTCGCTCCAGCAGATGTCCACCATGTGGTCAGTGAAGTGGTCACCAAAACCGGGATTTGCCAGGATAGCGGCGCGCTCGGGCTCCGATTTTGCCTGGAGATTGCGGCGCACGAGGAACTGAAGTGAATCGGTCATGGCTCAACACTACCAACGGTTTCGGGCAATTTACGGCCCGAATTTCGGGGAATCAGACCAGTCGAGCGGTGATCGCGTCGCCGACCTGAGTGGTCGAACGGGCGGCGTCTGCGCGTGACGACAGATCCGCCGCAACGGCGTCCTGAATCCGGGCGGCAGCGGCGGGGAAACCGTTGTGCTCCAACAACAACGCGGCCGAGAGGATTGCCGCCGTGGGGTCAGCCTTCTGCTGGCCCGCAATATCGGGGGCGCTGCCGTGTACCGGCTCGAACATCGAGGGGAACGTGCGGTCGGGGTTGATGTTGCCGCTCGCCGCCAAACCGATACCGCCGCCGATTGCGCCAGCGAGGTCGGTGAGGATGTCACCAAACAGGTTGTCGGTCACGATGACGTCGAAACGTGCGGGGTTGCTGACCATGAAAATGGTTGCCGCATCGATGTGCAGGTAATCCACGGCCACATCGGGGTATTCCACGGCCACGGCGTCGGTGATGCGCTGCCACAAACCACCGGCGTGAACGAGCACGTTGGTCTTGTGGACCAGGGTCAGGCGGTTGCTGCGGGCGCATGCGGATTCAAAGGCGAAACGCACGACGCGCTCGACGCCGTGAGCGGTGTTGACCGAGGTCTCGTTGGCGATTTCGTGGATTGTGCCCTTGCGGATCACACCGCCGTTGCCTACATAGGGACCCTCGGTGCCCTCGCGAACGATCACGAAGTCGATGTCGCCCGGCGCGGCCAGCGGGCTGGTCACACCAGGGAACAGCGCCGTGGGGCGGTAGTTCACATAGTGGTCGAACGCAAAACGCAGTTTCAGCAGCAGCCCGCGCTCGATGATGCCGCCGGACAGGCGTGCATCGCGGGGGTCGCCACCCACAGCACCGAACAGGATGGCCTCGTGTGCGGCCAACGACTCCATGGTG
Source organism: uncultured Gulosibacter sp. (assembly GCA_964599975.1). Classification (GTDB taxonomy): domain Bacteria; phylum Actinomycetota; class Actinomycetes; order Actinomycetales; family Microbacteriaceae; genus MWH-TA3. The sequence continues at coordinate 5,638 of CAZRHP010000038.1, read as the reverse complement.
GACTCGTTGAGGATCTCGCCGGTCTCGAGATAGTGGGCGGCACCGAGCGTGTACTCGGTGGTTCGCACGTCCGCTTCGGCACCCACGGCTGCACGCAGCACCTTGACGGCTTCTGCTGTGACCTCGGGACCAATGCCGTCACCGGCAATAACGGCAATATCAAGTACGCGGGACATGGCGACCTTCCTAGAGTTCGACGACCTCAATCGCCTTCATCATTGTGGCATCAATTTCGCGCGCAACTCGGTCCAAAACCTCATCCGATACCCGCGAGTCGACGGTGAGGACCGACAGGGCCTCGCCACCCAGACGCTGACGAGCAATCTGCATGCCGGCGATGTTGATGTCGTGTGCGCCAAATTCGCGGCCATAGACGGCCACGATTCCGGGGCGGTCGGTGTAAATCATGACGATGAAGTGCTCGGCCATGGGGACCTCGACCTCGAAGCCGTTGATGCCGACAATCTTTTGGGCCTGCTTGGAGCCGGTCAGGGTGCCCGACACCGAGACCTGCGAGCCGTCGACCAGGGTGCCGCGGATGGTCAGGAGGTTGCGGTACTCGTCGCTCGAGGTTTCCGTGACCAGACGGACGGTGACACCGCGCTGTTCGGCCAGCAGAGGCGCGTTGACGTAGGACACCTGTTCGTTCGAGATGGCCGAGAACACACCCTTGAGGGCGGCAAGCTTGAGCACCGATACGTCGTGCGCCGCGATCTCGCCGCGAACCTCGACATCAATGGCGGCAATGGCGTGGTGCGACAGTCCGGCGAAAACCTGACCAAGATTTTCCATCAGCGACAGGCCGGGACGAACCGAGGCGTGGATCACGCCGCCGGCGACGTTAACGGCATCGGGAACCAACTCGCCGCTGAGGGCCAGTCGGGTGGACTTGGCGACGGCGATACCGGCCTTTTCCTGCGCCTCGTCGGTCGATGCACCCAGGTGCGGGGTCGCCTGCAGTGTGGCAACGTCGAGCAGGGGCGAACCCGTGGGGGGCTCGGACACGAAAACGTCCAGTCCCGCGCCCGCGATGGCGCCCGAGTTCAGGGCTTCGACGAGTGCGGCCTCGTCGATGATTCCACCACGGCTTGCGTTGACAATGCGCAGACCGGGCTTTGCCAGGGCGAACTCGGCGGCGCCAATCAGTCCCGTGGTTTCGGGGGTCTTGGGGATGTGAATCGTAATGAAATCGCTGCGGCTCATGAGTTCGTTCATGTCCACCATCTGCACACCCAGCTGCTGCGCGCGGGCGGGCGGCACGAAGGGGTCGAACGCGATGAGGGTGACGCCGAAGCCCGACAGGCGCTCGGCGACGAGGGCGCCGATGCGACCGAGGCCGACGATTCCGATGGTCTTTTCGTACAGTTCCACACCGGTGAACTTGGAACGCTTCCATTCGCCGCGCTTCATTGAGGCGTTCGCCTCGGGAATGTGGCGAGCCAGCGACAGGATGTGACCGATTGCAAGCTCGGCGGCCGAAATGACGTTCGAGGTGGGTGCGTTGACGACCATGACGCCGGCCTGCGTGGCGGCCTTGATGTCGACGTTGTCGAGGCCCACTCCAGCGCGAGCGATAACAACAAGGTTTTTGCCGGCCGCAATCGCTTCGGCATCCATCTGAGTTGCGCTGCGGATCAGAACGGCCTGGGCGGTGTCCAGTGCGGCGAGTAGTGCGGGACGATCGGTGCCGTCAACGTTGCGCACGTCGAAATCGGGACCCAATGCCTCGACGGTTGCGGGCGACAGTTCCTCGGCAATAAGTACGACAGGCTTGGCCACGGTTATCCTTCAACGAACGTGGGCGCGACGTTCCAACGGAAATCCGTGCCCGAATTAATGGTTTCGGACCGCCACGATCGTTGGGGCAGCTTCCCCAATCTTAGCGCTCAAACGAGCACTACAGGCCGACGAGAATGTCCACCACAATCTGAACCTCGATCTGCTTTTCGATCGCGATGAGGTTGATCGAGGCCAACGCACTGATGGCAAATCCCGTGGTGAAAATCAACGACATCATCGAGGCGCTCTGACGCCACCCGACGACCGTTGCGGCGATGAAGGCAATAACGGGGATCGCCACACCCGCAATCAGCACAGCCCACGGCACGTTCGTGGAATCGAGGCCATAGCGGTCCAAGAAATATGCGGGAATGTTGACGAGGTTGCCCAACCCCTGCCACATCAGGAAGGCATAAAACGCACCAAAGGACACCATCAGGGCGACCCGAGTCACCATGCCCGGAGTCTGGCGCTGTTCGGTCACGGTGTCGCTCATACGACCACCCCAATCACCAGAGGCAACGGAAATGCGACAACCGCCCCCGCGACCAGCCACACCAATCGACGGGTGGGACGACCGTGCGTCAACGCGATCACAGTGAAGAACCACAACGGTGCCGCCGTGATTGCAAAAAACTCGGTGAAACGGGCAACCGATTCCTGGAACCGGTCATCGAAAATCATGGGGTTGGCCCGCACCGCAAAGAGCCAGGCAACGGCCTCGGCGAGGTAAATTCCCCCCAGCACGGCCATGGCGACGGTGCGCGGATCCACGCGAGATGCGCGTTTCGGATTGACGTCTGTGTTCACCAGTCAAGACTAATCCCTGCACACGGTGTCGAAATTTCGTGACAATTACTGCACAATCGATACACTAAAAGTGTTGTGAAATCACAACTGCCCTAAGGAGGCCAAAATGACTACCCCCCCTGGAAAATGATCACAAGGTAGCGAAGGCTAAAGCCGCAGCTGCCAAGGCGGAAGCTAAGGCTCTTCGCCCCTGGTTCAAGAAGAAGCGCATCATCATTCCCGCGTTGATTGTCGTGATTGCTGTTTTTGCGACGGCCTCGAATGGTGGCGACAACACCGCCCCGTCTGCTTCGGAAAGCAGCACAACGGAAAACACCGAATCGACCGAAACGACCGAGACGGAAGAAACCCCCGCCGCAGAAGAAACTCTGTCGATTGGTGACACCGCAACCGACGACGACACTTTCGCATTTACCGTTAACGGATTCGAATGTGGAATCAAATCTGTCGGCACCGACATGTTCGGCGACGAAGCCCAAGGCCAGTTCTGCAAACTGAACATCACGGTCGAAAACGTTGGCAACGAGGCTCAGTACATGTTTGCCGACTCACAGTTGCTGTTTGACGACCAGGGACGGGAATTTTCGCCCGACACGTCAGCCATGATTTATCTGGAAGAATCGTCCGAACTGTGGATGAGTGAAATCAACCCCGGCAACTCGGTCACCGGCGAGATCCTCTACGACGTATCGAAGGAGTTCACTCCTGATCACCTCGAGCTTCACGCCACCATGTTCAGTGGCGGCATCGTAGTTTCGATCAAGTAGCTCCAAACAACACAACTGTGGCTCCGTCGCCCGGCGGGGCCACAGTCGTATCCGGTCGAACTCCTATCGAAACGCACAACGAGGGCCCACCTGACGGTGAGCCCTCGTTGTGCGTTTACGCGGGGGTTTAGCGCTCGGCCGAACCCTCGGTGTAGTCAGCGTCGGCCTGCTTCCACGCGAAGAGCGAACGCAGCTTGCGGCCGGTTGCTTCGATGGGGTGAGCCTCGCCAGCTGCACGCAGAGCCTTGAACTCGGGTGCGCCAGCGTCCTGGTCGTTGATGAAGCGGGTAGCGAAAGCGCCCGACTGGATGTCCGCGAGAACAGCCTTCATGTTTTCCTTGACCGAGGGGTCGATCACGCGGGGACCGGATACGTAGTCGCCGTACTCAGCGGTGTCGGAAACCGACCAACGCTGCTTGGCGATGCCGCCCTCCCACATGAGGTCAACGATGAGCTTCAGTTCGTGCAGAACCTCGAAGTAGGCGATCTCGCGCTGGTAGCCAGCCTCGGTGAGAACCTCGAAGCCGTACTGCACCAGCTGCGAGGTGCCACCGCAGAGCACAGCCTGCTCGCCGAACAGGTCGGTTTCGGTTTCCTCGGTGAAGGTGGTGCGGATACCGCCGGCACGAAGGCCGCCGATGCCCTTGGCATACGACCATGCCAGGTCCCACGCTGCGCCCGAAGCGTCAACCTCGACGGCGACGATCACGGGAACGCCACGGCCGGCCTGGTATTCGCGGCGAACGGTGTGACCCGGGCCCTTGGGGGCAACGAGCATGACGTCAACGCCGGTGGGAGCCTCGATGTAGCCGTAACGGATGTTGAAACCGTGGCCGAACACCAGGGTCTTGCCCGGTGCGAGGTTGGGGAGGATGTCCTGTGCGTACAGGTGACGCTGCGACTGGTCGGGTGCGAGGATGACGATGACGTCAGCCCATGCAGCAGCCTCGGCGGTGGTCTTCACGGTGAAGCCAGCCTCTTCTGCCTTGGCAACCGACTTCGAGTCAGCCTTCAGACCGACGATGACGTCGATGCCCGAGTCGCGCAGGTTCTGTGCGTGGGCGTGTCCCTGCGAACCGTAACCGATAACGGCTACCTTCTTGCTCTTGATAATCGAGAGATCGGCGTCGCCGTCGTACACGATTTCCGTCATGTTTTCTCCTTGTTTGGTGGCACCGGAGTGCCGATTGGTGTGCCGGCAGGCCGGTCAGTTCTTGTAAATACGTTCGGAAATGCTCTTCGAGCCTCGGCCCATGGCCAGCAAACCGCTTTGGGCGATTTCCTTGATGCCGAAGGGTTCGAGCACTCGCAGAAGTGCCTCGATTTTTTGCGAATCGCCGGTGACCTCAATCACCAACGAGTCGGGTGCAACATCGACCACGCGGGCGCGGAAGAGGTTCACTGCTTCGAGGATTTGGCTGCGAGTTCCCGCGTCGATGCGGACCTTCACCAGCATATGTTCGCGCTGGACCGACTGGTCGGGTTCCAGCTCAACGATCTTGAGAACGTTGATGAGCTTGTTCAACTGCTTGGTGACCTGTTCGAGGGGCGCGCCTTCGACATCGACCACAACGGTGATGCGCGACAGGCCGGGGACCTCGGTGGTTCCCACCGCAAGCGAATGAATGTTGAAGCCACGTCGGGCAAACAGCCCGGCGACGCGGGTCAGCAGACCCGGCTTGTCCTCGACGAGGAGCGAGAGTACGTGTTGGCTCATGATTACTCCTGGTCCCAGTCGGGTGCGTGTTCGCGGGCGTACTGCACCTTGGAATTGCCGACGCCCTGTGGGACCATCGGCCACACCATGGCGTCCTTGCTGACGATGAAGTCGATCAGCACGGGTCGGTCATTGGTTTCGAGGGCGAGCTTGATGGCGGGTTCGATTTCCTCTTCCGTGCGAACGCGGATGGCGAGGCAACCGTAGGCTTCACCGAGCTTGACGAAGTCGGGGATGAATTCGGGGCCGGGCAGCGGCTGCAGGTCGGTGAACGAGTGGCGGCCGTCAAAGAACAAGGTCTGCCATTGGCGAACCATACCGAGCGACGAGTTGTTGATGACGGCGACCTTGATGTTGATGCCGTTGATCATGCAGGTGGCCAGTTCTTGGTTGGTCATCTGGAAACAACCGTCACCGTCGATGGCCCACACGTCACGTTCGGGCTGTGCGACCTTGGCGCCCATGGCCGCGGGAATTGCAAAGCCCATCGTGCCGGCACCGCCCGAGTTCAGCCATGCGCCGGGGCGCTCATAGCTGATGGACTGGGCCGACCACATCTGGTGCT
>CAZRHP010000037.1:0-9137 GCA_964599975.1 uncultured Gulosibacter sp. | reverse complement strand
GCCCCGAATTACGGGCAGTGACGCCCCGAGTGTCCGTGCACCCCGACTTCACCATGAAGCACGCGCACCTGGCATGGACGACCGAGGCCCAACGTCAGGTGCTACGCGACACCCACGATTTCGCGATTGCCCAGGTGGGCGCGAACTTTGCACCGAAGGATGTCGATGCGGTCACCAAGGGAAGTCACTGGTTCGTCCGAGGTCTGGTTCCCGGCGTGCGCGAGGTGTTCGAGCGACTCGATTTTTCGCACCTCGCGGGAATGAACACGGCACACACCAGCCTGTCGAAACGTGACATCATCGAGGCGTATTCGCGCGCCCTCGAAACTCGTCCATCGTCCGATTGACACCCAACAGGTCGGCGGTCCAGTCAAAGGCCCGCGTCGGCAGAAAGCGCAGCACGGGCACAATGCCCACCAGCCGCGGCAGGTTAAGCACGAGGGTGTTCGATTCGATGGCCCGGACGATCGAGGCCGACACCGCCTCGGGTTTCAGAATGGGCAGAAGCCACGGCACCCGTGTTCGCACGCCGTCGAACAGTCCCGTGGAAATGTAGAACGGGTTCACGGTCAATGTCGTCACCCGGCTGCGGGCCCCACGCAGTTCGTTGCGCAGGGATTCGGTGAAACCGATCACCGCGTGCTTGCTGGCGGAATAGTCCGTCAGTTTGGACACGCCGACAAGACCCGAGGCGCTGGCAATGGTGACGATTCGGCCGCGGTTGCGGTCAATCATTCCCGGCAAAAATGCGCGCGTCGTCCAGTAGTGCGCGAGGACGTTGACATCAAATGTGCGGCGAATGCCCTCGGTGGTGCCGTCCAACAACGGAGTCCCGTTGACGACTCCCGCGTTGTTGATGAGCACGTCGATTCCCCCGAATTTCTTGACCAGCGAGCGTGCTGCCGCGGCGACGGCGACGTCGTCGGACACATTGACCGCGGTGCTGGTCGCCTCGAATCCCGCGGCCCGCAGTTCCGTGGCCACGCGACGGCCGCTGGCGGCGTCGAGGTCCCAGACCACGATCCGCGCCCCACGTCGGGCACAATCGAACGCCATCAACCGGCCGATTCCGGAACCACCACCGGTGATGAGGACGGTCGAATCCTGTAAAGAGAAACGTGTCATGTCGGTCCTATTTCAGAAATGGAACGCGGCGCAGGACGCGCAACGCGAGGGTGAGGAATCGGGCATAGGCGTGGTGGTCGGCGCCTGCACCGGGGCCGATAGGCAACACGCTCTGCACCGAAACGGTCTGAGTGTTCGTGTATTTCAACAGTCCCTCGCGGCCGTGGCGCCGACCCAATCCACTGTTTTTCATGCCACCCATCGGGGCGTCGTAGGACGCCCATGCCGCGCTGTACCCCTCGTTGATGTTTACGGTTCCGGCCAGAATCTGGCGGCCGATTCGCCGGGCGTGCGCCGGTTCGCCCCACACCGAGGCGTTCAATCCGTAGTCCGTGTCATTGGCGAGGGCGACGGCCTCGTCGTCGGTACGGAACGTGTAGACGCTGACCAGTGGGCCAAAGGTTTCGGAACGGGCGCACACCATGTCCTCGGTCACACCGGTCAGGATCGTCGGTTCGACACAGTACGGGGCGATGTCGGGTCGGTGCTGTCCACCGGTCACGACGGTGGCTCCGCGGCGGACCGCATCGTCCACGTGCGTGCGGAACGTGGCCAGCTGCTTCGCCGAAATCAGCGACCCCATCTCGTGGTGCCAGCCCACTCCGACGCCGAGGGTCAACAGTTCGGTCTGGCGGCGGAATTCGGCAATGAATTCGGGCAGAACGCTCTCGTGAACATAGATGCGTTCCATGGACATGCACAGCTGGCCGGCATTGGCGAACGAGGCGCGCACCGCGCCCGCGGCCGCCTTGGTCAGGTCGGCGGTCGGCAGAACGATCAAGGGGTTCTTGCCGCCCAATTCCAGGGACACGGGGGTCAGCAACCGACCGCACTGTTCAGCAACCGTGCGGCCACTTGCGGTAGACCCGGTGAACATCATGAAATCCACCGACTCGATCAGTGCGGTTCCAATGTGGTCGACCTCGCCCGTCACAATGCGCAACGCCGAGCGCGGAACCCCGGCGGCGTAGAGCAGTTCGATGATCGCGTGGGCGGTCAACGAGGTCTGCAGGTCGGGCTTCACCAACACGGTGTTGCCGGCCAGAAGCGCGGGAATTGTGTCCCCGATGGGCATGGTGATGGGGTAATTCCAGGGTGCGACGACGCCAACGACTCCGCGGGGCAGGTGGTGCACCGTGGTCCGAGTGATGACGGGGAACGCGCCTCGACGCCGCGATGATGCCAACGTGGTGCGTGCGGTCCGGGCGTAGTATCGGGCGACGCTGGCCGCATCGGCGAGCTCCTCGAACGCGGCGTACCGCGTCTTGCCGGTCTCGGCCTGTGCGACATCGAGGATGCTGGCCTGTTCGCGTAACACCAGGTCGTGGAATTTCAGGGCGATGGCGACCTTGTCGCGCAACGGGACCCGCGCCCATTCGGGTTGCGCCGCCCGCAGTTCGTCGGCCACGTGTCGCACGTCGTCCGCGGACATCAACGCGACCGATCCGATGGTCACACCGTCTACGGGTGACACCACATCGGCACGGGCAATCAGGGGTTCCGTCATCGTTGGCCTCTCCAGGGTTTAGCGTAGTGGCGGGAATATGTTCCACCCCTGTGGTTTGTGGGCAGTGAGAGGATACACACATGAGCACACTTGACTTGACCGTTCAGGGAATGACCTGCAACCACTGTGTAATGACCGTCACCAAGGCCGTTGCCGCTGTTCCCGGTGTTACCCAGATTTCCGTGGACCTTGTGCCGAACGGTGACTCTGTCGTTCACGTTGACGCCCCCGACTCAGAGTCCGCCGCGGTGTCCGACGCCATTACCGAGGCCGGTTACACCGTCGTCCGATGACCTCTGTTTCGCTGTCGCTGTCGGGAATGACCTGCGCCACGTGCGCGGGCCGGATCGAGAAATCCCTCAATGCGGTTCCCGGGGCACAGGCCACCGTGAACTTTGCGACCGAACGCGCCACCGTCACTATGGATGGTGTGGTTGACGCCACACGGCTGGTCGCCGCGGTCGTGTCGGCGGGATACGGCGCCACGGTGATCGAGGATACGGCGACCGTCCAGTCCACCGCCGACGAACCCGCGGCCGTCGAGGACCTGCGGGTGCTGCGCAATCGGGTGATCGCCTCCGCCGTGTTGGGTATCCCCGTGATCCTGATTTCGATGATTCCGGCCTGGCAGTTCAATGGCTGGCAGTGGGCGCTGTTGAACCTGACCACACCCATCGCGACGTGGGCCGCATGGCCGTTCCACCGCGCTGCGTGGAACAACGCCCGACACGGTGCCACCACGATGGATACCCTCGTGTCGTTGGGAGTCGGTGTCGCCTACCTGGCGTCCCTGTTCGCGCTGCTGTTCGGCGGCGCCGGCCAATCGGGGTTGCACATGGACATGCCGCTGTTCGGTACGCCCGGTGAAACTCACACCATCTACTTTGAGTCGGCCGCAGCGGTCACCCTGTTTTTGTTGGCCGGCCGGTACCTCGAGATGGTGTCCAAGCGTGACGCCCGGCGCGCATTGCGGGCCCTGATGGAACTGGGCGCCAAGGACGTCATCCTGCTGATGGGGGATCGCGAGGTGACCGTTCCGGTCGAGGCCCTGTCCGTGGGCGACCGATTTGTCGTGCTTCCCGGTTCGATCATCGCCGCCGACGGTGTTGTCGTGACGGGTATCAGTTCGGTCGATGCCAGCATGGTGACCGGCGAGAGCGTTCCCATCGAGGTTGCACCCGAGGACCGTGTTGTCGGCGGAACAATTGTGGTCGGTGGCCGGATCGTGGTCGAGGCGACCGGTGTGGGGTCCGAATCCCAGCTGGCGCGGATGACGCGAATGGTCGAGGACGCCCAGGCGGGCAAGGCCAAGGTGCAACACCTGGCGGACCGCGTGTCCGCGATTTTTGTTCCCGCGGTCATCGTTGTCTCGATTGTCGGGTTCGTCGCGTGGTGGTGGGGCAGTGGCGATTTGACGGTGGCAATCCAAGTCGCGGTAGCGACACTCGTTATTGCCTGCCCGTGTGCTTTGGGACTGGCGACGCCGATGGCCCTGTTGGTGGGTTCCGGTGTGGGAGCCAAGTGGGGCATTCTGATTCGCGGAACGGATGCGTTGGAAAACACTCGCCGAATCGACACCGTTGTGCTCGACAAGACCGGCACTCTGACGACCGGCCGGTTGTCCGTGACCCGTCTCGTCCCGATGACGGGTACCGACGTCGAATTGTTGTCCGCCGCGACCAGCGTGGAACGAGCCAGCGAACACCCCGTGGCCCAGGCGATTGTTCGCGAGGCCAAGCTGCGCGAACTGTCGGCCGCGGTGGCACGGGACACCACCCCGGTCGTTGCCCAGGGAATCGCGGGGACTGTCGATGACGGAACCGTGCGTGCGGGCAAGCTGCAGTGGTTGGCAGATTCCGGTGTCACCGTGTCATCCGAGGCGCGCACCCTGTACGACGAACTGGTCGGCGACACCGCCACCGTCGTCGCGGTGTCCGCGGATTCCACACTGTTGGGTTTCATTTCCCTCGCCGACACCGTGAAACCCACGACGGTTCGGGCGATAGCCGAACTGCGTTCCGCGGGACTGACCCCCATTCTGTTGACGGGGGACAATGCTGCGGTCGCCGATGCGATTGCCCGCGAGGTCGGCATCGACACCGTGTTTTCGCAGGTCAGCCCGTCCGACAAGCTTGAAGTGATTCGCGACCTGCAGTCCCGCGGCGCAACCGTCGCGATGGTGGGCGACGGTGTCAACGATGCGGCGGCGCTCGCAGCATCGGATCTGGGAATAGCGATGGGTCACGGAACCGATGTTGCGCGTGAAGCCAGTGACATCACCGTCGTGTCCGGTGACCTGCGGCTCGTGGCCGCGGCCATCAGGCTGTCGAGGGCGACGTTGGGAACCATCAAGGGCAACCTCGTGTGGGCGTTCGCCTACAACGCCATCGCGATCCCGATTGCGCTCGCGGGATTGTTGTCACCCGTGATTGCGGGGTTGGCGATGGCATTCTCGTCGATTTTTGTCGTGCTGAATTCGGCGCGTTTGCGCGGATTCCGTCCCGGAATTTAAAAGCCCAGTACCCGCATCAGGTCGGCGGGGGTGGTGGCGACGTGGGTCGCGGCCCGGCGCTCGGAGTCGTCGCCGTAACCCCAGCCCACCAGCACGGATTCGACCCCGTGTGCTGCGGCACCCTCGACGTCGTGGATGCGGTCGCCCACCAGAATCACACGCGACACGTCGTGTCCCGCCTCGGCGAGCAAGCCCAGGCTGTACGCCACGACATCGGCCTTGGAGCTGCGGCGCTGGTCGTCGCTCGCCGTGCCCCACGCATCAAAAAAGTGACGCAAGTCGAACTTGTCGGCGACGAGGTTGATGCCGGACAGGCCCTTGGAGGACGCCAGACCCAGCGGAACACCAGCGGATTGCAGCTCGGTCAGGCATTCGCGCACGCCGGGGAAAACGTCGGCGACGAACACCCCGCGGGTCAAATAGTCCTCGCGATAAATGTCGACGGCCCGGCGCCCCTCGGCCTCGTCACACTGCAGGATTTCCCGGAAAGTGTCCAACAACGGCGGACCCAAATAGGCGCGCAATTGTTCATCGGACGGCGATTCCACACCCAACCGGTCAAATGCGTAACGGAATGATTCGAAAATTCCGGGAGCGGAATCGATGATCGTTCCGTCCATGTCCCACAGGATTGCCGTGTACGTCGTCATTGTCAGAACAGCCTGTTGTGCGAATCGTCCATGCCGCGCATTGCGTCGTAATCCAGCACAACACAGCGAATCCCTCGGTCCTCGGCCAGAACTCGGGCCTGGGGCTTGATTTCCTGTGCGGCAAAAATTCCCGCGACCGGTGCCAACAGCGGGTCGCGGTTCATCAGTTCCAGATAGCGGGTCAGCTGTTCTACGCCGTCGATGTCGCCGCGGCGTTTCAATTCGACGGCCACATGCGCGCCCGTTTCGTCACGGGCGAGGATGTCGACCGGTCCGATGGCGGTCATGTATTCGCGCCGGACCAATTCAAATCCGTCACCGAGGATGTCGATATTGGCGGCGAGCAATTCCTGCAGGTCCGCCTCGACACCGTCCTTGATCAGCCCGGGGTCGACGCCTAATTCGTGCGAGGAATCGTGGTGAATTGCGTGGATTGACACGATGAGCATGTCCGCGGTCTTGACCTGGCTGACACGCCACAGTTCGGTGACGCCGGCCTCGGCCTGTTCCTCGTCGGGCTCCATGACCGTGATGGTGCACGGGGGGCTCATCCAGTTGAGTGGTTTATACGAACCGCCATCCGAGTGCACTAACAGGCTGCCGTCGCTTTTCAGCATGAGCACGCGGGTGGCGCGGGGCAGGTGAGCGCTGAGGCGGCCCGCATAGTCGACGGTGCAGTCCGCTACGACGAGCCTCATGCGAGGCCTCGAGCAAAGCGACGTTCCTCGGCGACGGCGTTTCCACCATCGACCACAATCAGTTGACCCGTGATGTACGAGGCGCCGGGTGATGCGAGGAAGGCCAGTGCGGTGGCGACCTCGTGGGCTTCGCCGCTGCGCTGTGCGGGAACCAGGGTGCCCTCGATTTTTTCCGAATCCAACTGCGAGCCGGTCGCGATCCATCCCGGGGCCACAGCATTGACGGTCACGCCGTGGGCTGCGGTGTCGACGGCGAGGGCTCGGGTCAGTCCGATGAGCCCGGCCTTGGCTGCGGCATAGGCGATGTCGTCGCGCGCGGCGCCAACCCCACCGGTCGTGGACGAGGTGATGATCACGCGACCCCAGCCGCGTTCTGTCATCGTCGGCACCAGTGCACGGGTCAGATAGAACACCGACGACAGGTTCGCGTCGATGGTTTTCTGCCAGTCTGCTGCGGGCATGGCCATGTCACCACGGGCCCAGTCGTCACCAACGGCGATCATTCCCGCGTTGTTAATCAACACGTCGGGCAGCATGTTCATCTGGGTCAACCGGGTCACCAATTGGGCAGCAAGTTCGGGGCTTTCCAACCGCGCGATAACCCCGTGGGCGTCGATACCGTCGGCGCGAAGTTCGGCGACACGGGCATCGATGCGATCGGATGTGGCGGTCATGACGACGCGAGCACCCAGCTGGCCCAACAGCCGAGCGCTGGCAAATCCGATGCCCGATTCACTTCCGCAACCGGTGATGACGGCCGTCCGGCCGGTAAGAGCGAATTCGCGGGGAAGAGTCGTGGACACATTTCCATCGTAGGCGAGGGGCGCGAAAGGCGCGGCAGGCGCGGAAACGGTACTAATGTAGGCACGTGAAGTTGGGAACCCTCCTTGCAGAACGCGCCCGTAAGCGGTTCGCGTTCCACCCCACCCAGGTGGTTCTCTTCGGGTACCTCGGACTGATTTTGGCGGGCGCCGCTCTGTTGGATACTCCGATGGCGGGCGCGGGCGGCAAGTCGATCGGGTTCCTCAATGCCCTGTTCACGGCTACGAGCGCGGTGTGCGTCACCGGCTTGACGGTGGTCGACACCGCCACGGCATTTACGGACTTTGGACGCGTCGTCATCTTGGTTCTCATTCAGCTGGGCGGTTTGGGCATCATGGCCGTCGCCGGCCTCGTGGGTCTGACCATCTTCCGTCGACTGTCTAAGCGCTCGTCGTCACTGATTTCCACCGAATTCCGTGCCACGGTCGACGGCAAGGGGTCAATTCGCGAGATGGTGGGCCGCATCGCACTCGTCGTGTTTGCTATCGAGGGCGTCGGCGCTCTGATTCTTATGGTCTGGTTCGGTACTCACTACCAAATGACCGTCGGTGAATCAGCATGGAGCGGCGTATTCCACGCCGTCTCGGCGTTTAACAACGCGGGATTCTCGTTGTACAGCGACAACTTGATGGGGTTTGTGTCGGACCCCGTCGTGAACTTGACCATTGCCGGACTCATCATCATCGGTGGTTTGGGTTTCCCCGTCCTGATCGAACTGCGCCGGGTCGGATTCAAGCCGCTGCGCTGGAGCATGCACTTCAAGATCGTCATGGTCATGACCGCGCTGTTGCTGGTCGGCGGAACCGTCTACATTGCGATTCTTGAATGGAACAACCCGGGAACGCTGGGTCTGTTGTCCCCGTCGGATCGCGTTCTTGCCGCGTTCTTCCAATCGGTCCAGACCCGAACTGCGGGCTTTAACTCGATCGACATTTCCGCGATGTACACCGAAACCTGGTTCGGTATGGACATCCTCATGTTCATCGGTGCCGGCCCCGCGGGAACCGCCGGTGGTATCAAGGTAACCACGTTCGCCGTCCTGCTGTTCATCGTGATCACCGAACTGCGCGGCGATGCCGCCGTCAACATCTTTGGCAAGCGCCTGTCGCGTGCCGTGCACCGTCAGGCCATCACCATCGCGCTGCTCGCCGTCGGCGTGGTCATGGCGTCCACCGTGTTTATGCAGCTGGTCACCGACATTGACCTTGACCGCATTTTCTTCGAGGTGCTCAGCGCTTTTGCAACGGTGGGTTTGTCCACGGGAATTACGTCGACCCTGCCCCCCGCGGCATTGGTTAACCTCATCGCCCTGATGATCATCGGCCGAATCGGCACGCTGACCCTGGGCTCCGCACTGATCTTGAAGCACCGTGTACTTCTGTACGAACTTCCGAAAGAGAGGCCCCTCATTGGCTAGGAAATTGTTTGGTCAGGTCGACACCAGCCGCAAGGCCGTCAACAGCGTTGCCGTATTCGGTCTGGGGCGTTTTGGGTCATCGCTCGCTCTCGAACTGATGGCGAATGGCGTCGAGGTCTTGGGAATCGATACCGACGAGGACCTGGTCCAGTCGTTCAACGGACTGCTGACACAGGTCGTACGTGTGGATCCCGGTGTCACCGAGGCGCTCGAGCAGCTGAAGGTCGCCGATTACGACGTGTGTGTTGTGGCCATCGGTGGCGACATCCTCGCGGGAATCCTCACCGCCTCGTACCTGAAGAATGTCGGCGCAAAGGAAATTTGGGCCAAGGCGGTGTCCGACCAGCACGGCCAGATCCTGCAGCAGGTCGGCGTGGACCGCATCGTGTTCCCCGAAAAGGACATG
>CAZRHP010000036.1:0-9369 GCA_964599975.1 uncultured Gulosibacter sp. | reverse complement strand
TCGCGGTACGACAACAAACCGCGCTGCTCGCGAACCGCCGCGGGAATCGGGTCGGGCAGGTCGGCGGGCAGCATGTCGAGGACCACACGCAGCGCCTTGGCAATTTGCCACGATGCCAGCGCACTCGATGCGGGGTAAATCGGGATGGGCAGGTCAGCCCACTGTTGTGCCACGTCCTCGGTGGCCTCGTCCTCGCCGTCAAAGAGCACATAGTCGGGGTGTGTCAGTTGACGCGTGCCACGGTATTCCCCCACCTTGCCCGCAAACATTCCCTGAACCCCGGGGCGCAGCGCACGCGCTCGCCACGACTGGTTGAAGAACGTCAACGAGAGTTTGCCCGTACCGTCCGTGATGACCACCTCGAGCATGCCGCCCGGCTTGCCACGCATAGGCCGCTCGTTCACCCGCACCACCTCGGCGAGGATGGTGACCGTTTCGTCCACGGGCAGCGAGTCCAGCGCGGTCAGCTCACCCCGTTCCGCGTAACGACGTGGGTAATGACCGATCAGGGCACCCACCGTGTCGATGCCAAACGATTTCGCCAGTGCCGCGGCGGTCTTGGGACCCAACACGCCCTGCAACGGCATGTTCATCACGGCAAACGGGGAATCGGTCACCCCTTCACGGTACAACCCGCAACCGAACGACGCGTGCTGTTCGCTCGGGGCCGCGGCACAAACTACCCTGAATACATGACAAGGATTGTGGCCGGTGACGCCGGAGGGCTCAGCATTTCGGTTCCCGACAGCGGAACGCGACCGACCTCGGACCGGGTCCGCGAGGCGATCTTTTCTACACTCGACTCGCTGTTCGATTTCGAGGACGCCCGCGTGCTCGACCTGTTTGCAGGGTCCGGCGCATTGGGCCTCGAGGCCGCATCCCGAGGCGCGAGTCACGTCACACTGGTCGACAAGTCCCCCGCCGCCGCCGCATTGTGCGCATCGAATGGCCGGATTGTGGCCGAGGGCTGCGCCGCACAGGGCCGCTCGGTTGTGGTCGAACCCATCCCGCAGGGAGTCGACGCGTATTTGACCCAGTCCGGTCCTCGCGAATTCGATCTGGTGTTCCTGGACCCCCCATACGACCTGGGAAATCCCGCACTGATTAATTCACTCGGGCTGTTGTCGCGCTTCGTCCACGAGGATTCCGTGGTCGTTGTGGAACGGTCCTCGCGTGACGCCGAGCCCCTGTGGCCCCGCCACTTCGCGGTCAACCGCACGAAAAAGTACGGCGAAACCGCCGTCTATTTTCTCGACGTCCTACCCGTCGCGTAGCGGGTCCCAGCCGCCCTTCGCGGTGAATGGCACACCATCGACGCTGATTCCTGCGGTCGGCACGACCCGCCCGATGACCCGAAATTCGGCGGGGATGGCGGCGCTGAGCGGGAAGGTGGCCAGCAGCGAGTGGTCCTCGCCACCCGTCAATGCAACACGTGAACCCACCGCGGCCAAATCGAAATCAATTCCCACACCACTGGCCGCAGCGATCCGGGCGGCATCCAGCACCAGTCCGTCGCTGATGTCCATCATCGAACTGGCCCCCGCCATGGCGGCGATGCGCCCCGCGTGGATCGGCGGTGCGGGCCGCAGTTGAGCGGACAGTTCGACCGGGTGGGTGCGCCACAGTTCCGCGACCGCCTCGAGGTCGACGACCCCGTCGGGACTCAACGCGTGATCGAACAGCAAGTCCAACCCCTGACGGGCATGACCCAAGGCTCCCGCCACCGTGACGATATGACCCACGCGTGCGCCGGCCCGCGTCACCGGGTTGACGCCGTCGAACTCGCCGGTCGCCGTGACGGACACCATGATGACGGGTGCCGTCGACAGGTCACCGCCCACGACCCCACACCCCGAGGCCAGGGCCTCGGCGGCATCGGCAAAGCCGCGCGAGATGCCCTCGAGAAAGTCGACCGGCGTGCTGGGGGGCGCGGCAACGGCCACGACCAAGGCCGTCGGTGTCGCCCCCATCGCCGCAATATCGGACAGGTTGGTGGCACACGCTTTCCACCCGACGTCGTAACCCGTCGACAGGCCAACCCGGAAGTCGGGGCCCTCGATCATGAGGTCCACGGTCAACGGAACGCGCCCATCGGGCACGGAGATCACGGCACAGTCATCGCCCGGGCCCAGAATCGTGCGATCGGATTCGGGCAACAGCGGGATGATGCGGTGCAGAGTCGCCGCCTCGCCCAGTTCGCCGATTGTGGGGCGGGGAGTGTCGGTGGCGGCCATGCATCAACGGTAGCCTGAAACAGATGAAGCGGAAACTTTTTCTCCCCAGCGGTCTCGCCGTCGTGTTGATGCTGGCCGGTTGTCAGGCCGCGGTCCCGATGGAGCCCGCCGAACTGGCAAACGACCCCGATTGTGCCGAAGTGATGGTGCGATTGCCCGACACGATTGGGACGTTCGAACGCCGATCCACCAACGCGCAGTCCACCGCGGCCTGGGGCGAACCCGCCGCGGTGCTCGTGCGATGTGGGCTCGAACCCGTCGGACCCAGCCCGCTGCCGTGCTTCACCGTCAACGGCATCGACTGGCTGCGCGATGACGCCCAGGCCCCGCTGTATCGTTTCACCACGTTTGGCCGCACACCCGCGGTTGAGGTGTTTGTGGACTCCGAGGCGGCCTCGGGAACCGAAGCACTCGACGCCCTCGCCAACCCGGTCGGGGTTCTGCCGGTGACCGACGCATGCCTGTCCCCCGAGGACGTCTTTGAGGGCTAGGGCCTAGCCCAGCCCCAACAACTTCGACGAAATTCCGCCGGCAGCGCGCAGTGCAACACCGCCGCCGTGACCGGCCTGCGGGAACACCACACGACGGTCGCGCGCCTCGATCAGTGCGTCTCGCAGCACGACGAGCGCAGGGTGACGGGGTGCCCACAGGTACAACGACAGTGCGCCGGGAATCGAGTTGACTTCGTTGACGAACAGTTCACCGGTCGACTCGTCGAGCAACAGGTCGACACGCACGATGCCGGTCAGGCGGGTGACGTCGGCGACTCGGGCGGCCAGTTCGGTGGCGCGTTCGGCGATACCGGGTGCCACAACGGCGGGGAATTCTCGAGGCGCGCTGCCCAATCCCGCCTCGGAACCCTGACCGCCCGCCAAATACTTTTCGGCATACGAGTACAGCCCCGAGGAGTCCGAACCGGAACGCAGCGGGCGTTCCAGGTCGGTGATCTCGAGCTTCGGATAGGTACGGAAACCAATATTGAGGTCGACCAGCTGGGGTCGGTAGGGCTCGAGAACGGCGCCGTTTTTCAGGTGTGGGCTCGAACTGGCGAGCGCCCGCGCGGTGGCCACATCGTCGGCGATCTCGATGCCGATGGACGACCCTCCGAATCGAGGCTTCACGATGTAGGGGCCGGCGAAATCGGGTTCGGTGACGGTGGACACGGCACGGCGCTGCAGCGTCGGAATTCCCGAGGCCTCCATCAGTCCCCCAAAGGCCAGCTTGTCCATGCCGACCGCACCCGCGAACAGGGTGGAACCGGTTGCGGGGATGCCGAGGATATCGAACAGCGCGGCCGCGCCACCGCCCTCGCCAACGCCACCGTGGAAGCACAACAGGGCCGATTCGATGTCGAGTCGCTCGGCGCCACCGAGGCGCTTCTTGAGGTAGAGGCCCGAATCACCGGACAGGCGCACGTCGAGCAGTTTGGAATCCTTGGGTGCGCCCTCGAGGTAGTCGCTGGCCTCGGTGCCCGAGGGGACCAGGAACCATTCGCCACTGGGCGCCCAGTACAGGGGCAGGACGCGGTCGCCCGCCTCGGTGAGGACGCGTTCGGCCTGAAGACCGGTCAGAATCGAGATTTCGTGTTCGGGGCTAGGGCCGCCAAATACTACCGCCCACGGTGCGCTGCTCATGGAAATCCCGTCTCGGTCCCCCTGCCGCGGAACCGGGTTTACGCGTAGTGATCCGGCAGGTCGTTCTCTACGAGGATAACGCCCGCCGAGCCCGCGCGTTGGAACGCCTCGGCCATCGCCGCCGTTCGACTGACCGCGAGGGTCGCGCCCGGGTAACCCGCCTGAAGCGCGGCACGATTCGTGTACCCCACAACGAACAGGTCGCCGCCGGCCTCAAGAATCGCTGCGGCAAAGTCCTTGTTGCGCTCGAACTGCACGTCGCCCAGTTCGATCATGCCCGGTGTGACGACGACGAGTTTGCCGCCACGGTCTGCAGCCAGTTGCACGGCGCCCTCGAGGGCACGGCGCGCACCGACCGGGTTCGAGTTGTAGGTATCGTCCACGATCACTGCACCCGAGGGAGCAGTGTGGACCTCGGCGCGATGAGCGGCTCCCGGCAGTGAGTGCAAGCGGTCGGCGTATGCGGCGACGGGAACGTTCGGAGCCGAGGCAATACCGGCAGCGACCGCGATGTTGACCGCGTGCCCCACGCCCGAAATGGTGACGGGGACGGTCTGGCCCTGAGTGGTCAGGGTTGCAGCGGTGGGGTCAACGGTGACATCGGCCTCGGCGCCCGTCGCGCTGACTCGAACAACGGTCTTGCCCAGCCGCTCGCACACGTCCGCAAGCTCGGCAAGCAGGGGATCGTCGATGGGCAACACCACGATCTTGGCTTTTTCCGTGATTTCGGCTTTGGCCGCAAAAATCGTTTCGCGGTCACGCATGCGCTCGAGGTGGGCCTCGCCGATGACGGTGATTGCCGCGATGTCGGGCGGGAACGATTCGGACAGCTCGCGGATTTCACCCGGCTGGTACACGCCCATCTCGGCGACAAAGACCTCGGTTCCCGGGGTCAGCTTGTCATTCACCGCACGCGACAGACCCAGAAGGTTGTTGAAACTCGCGGGGCTGGGGACCACGGAAAACTGTGCCTGCAACAGGTGGGTGACATAGCCCTTGGTCGAGGTTTTTCCGTACGAGCCGGTGATGGCGACGACGGTGGGACGCACCTGCGTGATCTTCTTCTGGGCGGCGACCAACCATTTACGGGACAGTGCTTTTTCGACCGGCTTCATGATCAAAAGTGCGAGGTCGGTGATCATGGGGGTGAGGAACACCACGATGAGCGCACCACTGATGCCGGACAGCAGGATGGACCACACGATCGGCTGGAATAGTCCGGACGGGTCCCATTGCAGGGTCATGAACAGGGTTTCGAGAATCAAGTTGAACACCCAGAACATAGCGAAGACCGACCCCGCGGCGAGTACCACCCACAGGGGGAACCACAGCACCGCCAAGCGGCGGGTACGAGCCGTCCACCGCAGGGGCGCCGAAGTTCCTCGAATCGTGAGGCCGAACGGAGCAAAGCTGGCCAGTGCGACGACAGCGGCCATCCCCAACGGGCTCAGCAACGCGAGCCACATGACAATCTCGATCGCGAGGTCGCCCGTGGCGATCCACAGCACGACGGCCGAGATCAGGAAGGCAGCCGCCAACGGCCACCATGCCCAGGGACGGTTGCGATACCAGCCCATGGTCACACGCCGCACCCAGCCGGGAATGTAATGCTCGCGCTGAGCGAGTCGCATTGCCTTGGGTAACAGCAAGATCGCGGCCGGCACCATGGCGGCGATCGTCTTCAGAATCATTTCCATCATGATGCGGTCTCCTTCAGAGTCGAGCGCACGGCAGTGGCGACGGCAACAGCCAGGTCGCCCTCCATCAGGTGCGCGGTACCCGGCACAACCTCCCAGGTTGCTCCTGCGATTCGTGTGGACGCGATCTGACCCGCGGCGGTGGGGGCGGCGGTGTCGTTTTCGCCCCACACCATAGCAACGGGAAGGCGCAGCGTGGCCATATCCTCGTCGTAATTTTCGTTCACGGTGGTAACCAAGATGTCGCGCATGATGCCCTGGGCCGCGTTGTAATCGGCGCTGCCGAAACGGGAACGAATCGCGGTCATGCGGGCGTCACTGAGGACTCCCCAGCGGTTCAGGGTGCGGGCAATGCGGTATCCCAGCGCGGGTCGTGACGTCGACGCGAGGCGCACCAAGGGCGCACCCGTAAGAACCAGCGCGGACACGAGCTCGGGGTATTGGGCGGCGAGGCGGACCGCAATACGGCCGCCAAACGAGTGCCCGACAACGACGACCGGGCCGAAGGGTCGAATTGCATCGGCGACGAGGGCCGCGTAGTCGGCGGTCCCCCACACGGTTTCGGGTGGGCTGGTCGGCCCGAAGCCCGGCAGGTGAACGGCCACCGCGTCAAGACCCGACAGGATGGACGCGAAATCGTTACCCGAGCGTCCCCAGCCGTGCAAAGCAACGACGGCGGGCGGCATCGAGCCGAAACGTTCGGCGAGCACCTTTCCGTCCGCGAGGGCCTGAATCACGGCGACTACTCGGCCGCGGGTGCCGACGAATCGTCGGTCGCCAGGTGGGGCGCCAGTTCGCGCGGGTCCAGCGTGCCCTGCAGAACCTGTTCGACCTGGGACACGATGGGCATGAATACGCCCTTCGCGCGGGCCAACGACAGGACGGGAGAAACCGAGGACAGACCCTCGGCGGTCTTGTCCATCTGGCGAATTACCATGTCATACGAGTATCCCTGGCCCAGCAGCCGGCCGGCGGTGTTGTTGCGTGACAGCGGGGATTCACAGGTCGCGATGAGGTCGCCGAGACCCGCAAGGCCCCACATGGTTTCCGGCTTTGCGCCGTAGGCCGCGGCGAACGCCGACAGTTCCGCCAGACCCCGGGTGATGATTGACGCCTTGGTGTTATCGCCATATCCCACACCATCGGCGATGCCGACAGCCAGAGCGATGAGGTTCTTGAGCACGCCACCAAATTCGGTGCCGATCACGTCGTTGTTGACAAACGACTTGAAATATGGATTTGTCGACAGTGCAGCGACGGCGGTTGCCGTCTCGAGCGATTCCGAGGAAACGACTGCCGCGGTCGGTTCCTCTTTCGCGATCTCGAGGGCAAGGTTGGGGCCGGACAGCACCGCAATCCGCGACGCATCGATGGAGGCCGCCTCGGCGATGACCTGGCTCATCCGCAGACCCGAGGCGCGCTCGACGCCCTTCATTAGGCTGACGACGGGCACGTCGGGGTCAATGAGTCCGGAAATTCCCTCGAGCACCTCGCGCAGCGATTGCGATGGAACCGACAGATAGATCTGCTCGGCACCCGCCAGAGTCACGGCCATCGAGGTGGACGCCGAGACGCTCAACGGCAAGTTAACGCGCTGCAGGTACCGCGTGTTGCGGTGGGTTTCGTTGATCTCGCGGGCGATTTCGTCGCGACGGGCCCACAGGGACACATCGGCGCCGCCGTCGGCGAGGACCTTGGCAAAAGTGGTGCCCCACGATCCGGCACCCAGAACGGCAACGCGAGTCATCGGAACGCCCCCGTCTCGGACTGACCGTGATCGGCAGGATTCCAGCGCGTGGCCGGAGCGGGTTCCCCGCGCAGCTGCGACTGCAGGTCGGCAATGGCCTGCATCAAATAGTCGGTGGCCTCGGCCAGAAGTTTTTGGTCGCGGACCTTGCCCTCGAAGCGGCTCATGTCGAGGGGCTTACCGATCAGCACCTGGATGGGCGAACGCGGGAACAACCGGATCTTGCCCGAATAGCGCGGCATGAGGACCTGAGTTCCCCAGTGTGCGGCCGGGATCAGGGGCATGTTGGCGTCCAACGCCATGCGAACCGCGCCGGTCTTGCCGCGCATGGGCCACATGTCGGGATCACGCGTCAACGAACCCTCGGGGTAAATGATGATCCCCTGCCCGGCGGCGGCCAGGGTCTGGGCGGCTTTCATCGGGGCGACGGCGCGTTCCTTGCCCTCGCGTTCGACGGGAACCTGTCCCAGCCAGCGCAGAATCGAACCCATGACGGGGACACGGAACAGCGACGCCTTGGCCATAAATCGGGGAACTCGACCCGATTTCCAGGCGGCAAGGCCCATGATGATGGGGTCGATCGCGCTGTAGTGACAGGGCGCCAGGATGAACGAACCGGTTTTGGGGATGTTCTCGCCACCGGTGACCTGGATGCGCGAAATCAGGTTCATCAACGGCACGACGGTGCCCGCAATGGCGTGCCACCGCAGTGTGCGCTCTGATGTCGACATCGGGCCTCCTGGTTTTCCGAGCCTAGTCCGCGAGCTCGAAGTCGGCGCCCAGCACACGCAACTTGTCGATGAAGTGCTCGTAGCCTCGGGCGATGATCCCGACATTGCTGATGGTCGACGTGCCCGTCGCAGCCAATGCGGCGATGAGGTGCGAGAACCCACCGCGCAGGTCGGGCACACGAATGTCGGCCCCGTGCAACGGGGTGGGGCCCGTAATCACGGCGGCCTGCTCCAGTGGGCGACGAGGCACGCGGCGGGTGATCGACGCAATACCGTCCTGGTGCACGGTGATGTTTGCGCCCATTGCATTGAGCGATTCGGTGAAACCGAACCGGTTCTCGTACACGGTCTCGTGCACGACTGATGTGCCCTCGGCCTGCGTCAAGGCAACGACCAAAGGCTGCTGCCAGTCGGTCATAAAGCCGGGGTGAACATCGGTTTCGACAACCACGGGGCGCAGCGGCCCGCCGGGGTGCATGAAACGAATTCCGTCATCAAACACCTCGAATTCGCCGCCGACCTTGCGATACACGTTGAGGAAAGTCAGCAGCTCGGGCTGCTGTGCGTTGGCAACAAAAATGTCACCCTTCGTGGCCAGTGCGGCCGACGCCCACGAGGCGGCCTCGTTGCGATCGGCGAGCGCGCGATGGTTGTAACCACCCAGCTTCTCGACACCCTCGATAAAGATTGTGCGGTTGGGCTCCACCCAGATGATCGCGCCCATCTTTTGCAAAATCACGATGAGGTCCATGATTTCGGGCTCAATCGCGGCGTTCTTCAGTTCGGTAACTCCCTCGGCGCGTACCGCGGTGAGCAGCACTTGTTCGGTGGCACCAACGCTGGGGAATGGCAACTCAATCTGTGCTCCGCGCAAACGCTGGGGTGCTGTGAGATGAATTCCTTGCGGAAGCTTGGTCACCGTCGCGCCGAAAGCACGCAGAGCATTGAGGTGGAAGTCGATGGGGCGATCGCCGATGCGGCAGCCACCGAGGTCGGGAATGAACGCCTCGCCCAACTGGTGCAGCAACGGACCACAAAACAGGATGGGAATGCGGCTGGAACCGGCATGTGCATCGATCTCGGCAAAGTGGGCGCTGGTGACATTTGTGGTGTCGAAAGTGAGTTCGCCGTCCGCCGTGTCTGTGACCACAACACCGTGTGCTTCGAGCAGACCACGAACGATGAAGACATCACTGATGTTGGGGACGTCACGCAGAATCGAGGGCTTGTCGCCCAACAGTGCGGCAACCATGGCCTTGGTGACCAGATTCTTGGCACCGCGCACATCGATGCGGCCCTCCAGCGGTTTGCCGCCGTGAATGATGA
>CAZRHP010000035.1:0-10112 GCA_964599975.1 uncultured Gulosibacter sp. | reverse complement strand
CTGGACGCCGCACAGAAGGCCCGCACCCTGCTGGAGTCGGGAACGACTCTGGTCGCCGCCGGCTTTGACGCCACCCCAGTCCGCGAACTGGGTCTGCTGACTGCCAAGCCCACCCTGTTTATTTTTAACGTGGACGAGAGCGTTCTGACGAACGACGGTCGCATGGCCGAACTGGCCGCCATCGTCGCACCGGCCAAGGCCGTTTTCCTCGACGCCAAGGTCGAGAGCGAACTGATCGACCTCGATCCCGCGGACGCCATGGAGCTCTTGGCGTCGACCGGCCAGACCGAGAGCGGGCTGGACCAGCTGGCGCGTATTGGTTTCGACACTCTCGGACTGCAGACGTACCTGACCGCGGGCCCCAAAGAGGCGCGCGCCTGGA
This sequence comes from uncultured Gulosibacter sp., assembly GCA_964599975.1. Lineage (GTDB taxonomy): Bacteria > Actinomycetota > Actinomycetes > Actinomycetales > Microbacteriaceae > MWH-TA3. The sequence goes on along the minus strand of CAZRHP010000035.1, from coordinate 9,730 downwards.
CAATTGGCAAGGGCTGGAAGGCCCCGCAGGCCGCCGGCGTGATTCACACCGACTTCGAAAAGGGTTTCATCAAGGCCGAGGTCATCGGTTTCCAGGACCTGGTCGATTGTGGCTCCGTTGCCGAGGCGCGTGCCAAGGGCAAGGCCCGCATCGAGGGCAAGGACTACGTCATGCAGGATGGCGACGTGGTCGAGTTCCGCTTCAACGTCTAGTCTCGCCAGGTGGCTCGTCCCGCGCCTGTATCACGGTGTCAATTGGCGCCGTCGGCCGGACCCGGTAGCCCTAGAGTGTAGGAATGACTGAACGCTTTCTCTATGCCGTCGAGCGCGAGTACGCTCACCCCATCGAGCGCCTGTGGGCGGCATGGACGACGGCGTCGGAATTGCAACAGTGGTACCACCCCACGATGCTCGACACCGTTGCGGGCACCGCCGTCAGCAACCCCGTGGTCGGCGGCGAGTGGGCAATCGGAATCGACGTGTCGGTGAACGGCTTCAACGCATACTTTTTTGGCACATACCTGACGGTCGAGCCGCTCGTGAAGCTCGAGCACACGCTGTCGTACACCCAGTCTCTCGAGGAGTTCCTGGCCCGCCCCGCGGATGCCCCGGCTCATCGGATCGTGTTGGATTTCGAGGCGCGCGGGGGCAACTCGTGGGTGCGTTTCACGCAGTTTGGCGACCTGCCCGAGGAACAGATTCAGGCCACAATCGACGGCATGACCTCGTATTTCGATTCGCTCGGGGGCTTCTTGGGTTAGCCCCTAGAGGTACACGTCCGACAGGTCGTTGTAACGCTGGCCGGCGGGTGCGCCGCCGGTGGCAATTCGGTCGAGGTGTGCGATCTCGTCCGCGGTGAGGTCCAGTTCGACCGCTCCCACGTTTTCGGTGAGTCGACCGATGTTGCGTGTGCCGGGGATGGGGACCACGTGTTCACCCTGTGCCAATAGCCATGCGATGGCGACCTGGGCGGGAGTTGCATCGTGGTCTTGCGCCACCGCGCGGATGGCGTCAACGATGACGAGGTTCGCCGGCAGGTTCTGGGGTTGGAAGCGCGGGTTGTGGCGGCGGAAGTCATCGTCGGTGAGGGTGCTGAGCTCGGGGAGTGCGCCACTGAGGCCTCCGCGTGCTAGCGGCGAGTAGGGCACAAACCCGATGCCGAGTTCCTGAGTCACGGCGAATACACCGTTCGTTTCGACATCACGAGTCCACAACGACCATTCGGTCTGCACCGCGGTCAGCGGGTGCACGGCGTGTGCCGCGCGGATGGTGTCGGGCGCGGCCTCGGAAATTCCCAGGTGGCGCACCTTGCCGGCCTCGACGAGCTGTTTCATCGCGCCAAAGGTTTCGTCGATGGGCACCGTCGGGTCGACGCGGTGTTGGTAGTAAAGGTCGATGTGGTCGACGCCGAGCCGTTTCAGCGATGCGTCGCACGAGGCTATGACATAGTCGGGACGACCGTTGATGCCCACCCAGCCGCCATCGGCGGTGCGTTCGAACCCGAACTTGGTGGCGATGGTGACGTGGTCTCGATCGGCGCCCAGCGCGTTGCCCACGAGCACTTCGTTCGTGAAGGGGCCATACATGTCGGCGCTGTCAAAAAAACTGATGCCCAAATCGAGCGCGGCACGGATGACATCGCGTGACACCGCGTCGTCGGACGGGCCATAGAAATCACTCATTCCCATGCAGCCCAGCCCCAGGGCCGAAACGGTGAGCCCTTGGCCCAGTGTGCGTTGCTTCATTGCTGCCTCCGTTGAACGTTTGGTTCAGTTTATTCGGAAGCGAACGATGGCGCCTAGAGCCAGTCCTTTTTCTTAAAGATGGCGTACAGGCCGAGCGAGATCACGAGGATTGCGCCCGTCGACGCCCAGAACCCATAAGGCTCCATGTAGCCGGGGTACGGCACGTTCTGGCCGTAGAAGCCGGTGATGGCCGTGGGTACCGCGATGATGGCCGCCCACGAGGTCACCTTTTTCATAATGAGGTTCATCTGGTTGCCCTGGATGGTCACGTTGGTTTCCATGAGGGTCGAGATAAGGTCGCGCAGCGACTCGGTCCAGTCCGCCACCCGGACCACATGGTCGTACAGGTCTTGGAAGTGGTGGCTCATATCCAGCGAAACGGGGACCTGGTTCTGGCGCAGTAACGGGCCCACCACTTCGCGCATGGGCAGGGTGTGGCGACGCAGGATGACGAGCGCCTTGCGCAGCGCGTAGCTGTCGTGATGAATCGCGTCGTTGTTGCGCTTGGGCGAGAACAGCATGTCCTCGAGCTCTTCGACGTCCTCGTCCAGTGCGTCGAGCGCCACGAAATAGCCGTCAATCAGAACGTCGAGCAAACCCCAGAGCAAATACGCGGCGCCCTGCGACAAGAGCTCGGGGTCACTGTCCCATCGTCCGATGACGGGGGCGAGGTCGAAGTCGTCGGTGTCTCGCACGGTGATCACGCCGTTGGGTGTCACAAATATGGCAATCTCGTCGCTGACCATCACCCGTGTCTCGGGGTGATATTCCGCGGAATACGCGTTGATGAAGATGTACGAATCGCCGAATTCGATCTTGGGTCGCTGCCGGCCCTTGAGCGCGTCCTCGAGGTGGAACGCGTTGATGCCCAGTACGCGGCCCAGAGCCTCGATTTCGATTGCGCCGGGGTCGACAATGTCCAGCCAATACGTGGCGGATTCGTCGGCGTGCAGCCGCTCGAGGTCGTCCAATTCGACGGTGTCGGATGTCACGTCGGAATTGCGATAAACGCGTCCTTGGGTCATGACTGAAGTCTAGGGCGGAGTGTTAGCGTACATACATGAGCACTGCCGAAGTCGACGCCTACATTGCGGCCCAGCGTTCGCCGCACCGCGAGACGCTCGACGAGGTTCGCCGCAGGATCCTCGAATTCATTCCCGATGCCGAGCAGGTCATTTCGTATGCCATTCCCGGTTTCCGGGTGAACGGGAAGGTCGTCGCGGGAATTGCGGCGTTCGCCAAGCACCTCAGCTATTTTCCGCACTCGGGGCACATCATCGACAAGGTCCCCGAGGCCGCGGCTTATGCCGGCACTGTGGGCACGCTGCGATTCGCCGTCGACGAGCCACTACCCTCTGTCGTGATCGAGGGCCTGCTCAACGCCAAATTCCACGAGCTGGAGGAATCGGGCTGGACACGTGTCGCCGAATCGTCGTAACGCGATGCCGGTCAACACGATGTGGTCACGGCGCGTCATTCTGTGGCTCGGGGTCCTCGTCATCATGGCGATTTTCCAACTGTGGCGCGGGGCCTGGGTTGACGGCGGAATCTTTGTGGTGCTCGTCGCCATCCTCGTCATCGACCGGCTGACGCACGGACGAATTCGTGTGTTGCGTCGCCCCATCAACCCACCGAAATGGGTTATTTACACGGCGCTCGCCGTCCTCGGAACCGTGTTGGTGTTGACGCCGCGGGCTGGTGTTGCGGACCTGGTGGCGCTGGTGCTGATCGGAATCGTAGTGCTCGTGGTGGCGTGGGTTCCGACGCCCAAACGGCGCGAATTGCCCGACGAGGCACACCGACGGTCCGCGTCCTGGTGGACCGCGTTCGGCGTTGCCTTCTGCCTGTGGGAGGCCTTTGCGTACATTTTCAGCACCCGAATTCCCGGTTTGGAGGACGCGTTCCCCACGGTGTCGGTGTTGCTGGACCCCGTGCTGAGTTGGACTCCGAGTCGCGCCGCGTTTGTGGCGCTGTGGTTGTGGGGTGGCGTGATTTTGCTGCGCATTCGGAGCCGGCGATGACGTATTGGATTACGGTCGCGGGGTACCTTGCCATCATTGTGGGGATGATCGTGACCGAACTGCGCGCCCGCGCGAACCCGTTCCGTATTGCGCCGTTGGATGACATGTTGGACCGTGTGATGGCAACCCGCACCACCCGATTGGGCCTGATCGCCGCCTGGTGGTGGTTCGGGTGGCATTTCCTGTTCGGGCCCACCCTCTAACTGACGCGAGAACTAGGCCTGACCCAGCAGTGGGCGGGGGTCGTCATCGACGATGGCCGTCATCTCGACGGTCGGTGTCTTCGCCAACGCGATCCAGTTCAGCCTGCGGGCACGCCAGCGGAACAGTGTGTACTTGGCAACTTCCTCGACCAGTCGAGCGCCGATGATGCCATAGAAGCCCCAGTCCGTGAACGCGAGCGTGGCGATCGCCAGGGGCAGGCCGACAAGGAATGGGCTGACAAAGTCGGTGATGAGCACGCCGCGCAGGTCGCCGGCGCTGGGCAGGATTCCGCCGCCGTGGAGCCCGTTTTGAACCTTGATGGGCTGCATCGCCGCATTGGCGAGAATACCCGTCACGACATAGGCGAGCACGAGCGGTGTGACGGTGGGGAACAGTGCGGTGACCGAGAACGAGGTGGCGGCGAACAGGACGCCAAAGACGGCACCGGACAGGAAGCCAATCCGGCGAATCCGTCCGACCCACGCCTCGGCCAACGCGCCCTCGCCCGCGCCGATTGCGCGACCCACCAGTGCGGTGACCGCGCTGATGAGTCCGAGGCTCGCGACGATGAACACGTTCTCCAGCGCGATGAGAATATTGGTCGCCGCGAGGGCCTCGTCACCCAATCGCGCAACGACGATGTTGTAGAGGAAATTGCCGGTCGTCCAGAAACTCGTCTGCACGGCAATCGGTGCGGCGAGGGTCAGCAGTGGCCCCATGACCGGCGCCCAGGAGGCGATTCCCGCCGGCAGTTCCCAGCGCGCGACGCGGTACACGGGGAAGGTTTGCGCCCACAGAACGGCGGCCTTGGCCACCGCGGTGATCAGGGTGGCCCAGGCGGCGCCATCGATTCCCATGGAGGGAACGGGGCCCCAGCCAAAGACCAGTACAAGCGCAAGCGGCACATTGAGCGCAACGGTGGCGAGAGTGGCAACCATGGGGGAGCGCGGGTGGCCCGCCGAGCGCAGGGCGCCGCTGAGTGCCGCGGCAACGACAGCGAACGGCAGTGCCAGCATGCTGATTGCGAGGAACGAGGACCCCATGGCGACGACACCGGCTGATGCGCCGACGAAGGACAAAATTTCCGCGGGGAAAAGGGCGATCGGCGTCATGACCACCAGCGAGAACACCAGGCTGACGATGGCCGCCACTGTCACGATCGCATTGACATCACCCAGTCGACGAGCACCAAAGGCGCGGGCGACGAGGATGGACACCGAGGCGCCAATTGCGCTGAGCGTCATGGTGAAGATGAAGTTGATGGAGTTGGCAAAACCGACTGCAGCGATGGCGGTGTCACCCAGATTCGCCACCACAATTTGGTTGGCGAAATTCAACACGAGAATCAGAACGAATTCCAGGCTGACGGGAACGGCAATCTGGGTGATCTCGCGCAGAGGCGTGGGAAGTGGCGGATTTTTGCTATATGACATCGTGTGTCAATCTACCGCGGGAACGGGCAGAGCAGTTATCCACAAATCCGTTCCCGACGCACACGGCCGCGCCTCGGGCGACCAGAATTGCGACGCGGGCAGGACAATTTTCGTGGAGCGTGGGTTGTCCTGCCCGCAACCGGTTTCCTGTGCCCACAAAAATCGCGCCCTGCTCTGTTGTGGGTGGCCCGCGAGCGTTATGCTGAGACCACAACTCAATACGGCCACGAAAATCACTGCGGGAGAAATCACCGCACAGCGGCAGCCCATGGCGCTCGTGCGAATGATTACCGAAGGAGCAAGCCTCCCCGCCAATCTCTCAGGTCCTTGTACCGCAGTGAAATGGCCACTCTGAAAAGTGGAACAGGTGATCGTTCCCGCCGACGGTGAAAGCCCCTTGGGGTGAAACTCTCAGGCCAATGACAGAGGGGGAGTTCCTTTGCACTTTCGCTGTGCCGTGAACTCTGGAGAAAACTGTGTCAGACACCCAACGCCTTTCGCCCCTCAACGCAGTGCACCAGGTTGCGGGCGCCTCGTTTACCGACTTTGCTGGCTGGCTGATGCCGGTCCGCTACAGCTCGGACCTCGCCGAGCACCACGCCGTGCGCGACTCCGCCGGCATATTTGACCTTTCGCACATGGCCGAAATTTATGTCACCGGCCCCGAAGCCGGCGCGCTGTTGGACTTCGCACTGGCGGGGACCCTGTCGAACATCCCCCTGGGCCGCGCCAAGTACTCGCTGTTGTTGGCCGAAGACGGCGGAATCCTTGACGACCTCGTGGTCTATCGCCTGGGTGACGAAGAATTCATGGTCGTCGCCAATGCCGGGAACCGTTTCGTTGCCGCCAGCGCGATCATGGAACGCGCCGCAGGCTTCGACGCTGTCGTCGACGACCGTTCGGACACGGTTGCCCTGATCGCAATTCAGGGTCCCAACTCGGCCGCGATCGTCGCCGCCATTGATGGCTTCACCACCTCGGACCTGGGTGCCCTGGGGTATTACCGGTGCCAGGCCGGCGAATTCCGCGGCCACGAGGTCATCGTTGCTCGCACCGGGTACACCGGCGAGGACGGATTCGAACTGTACATCGACGAATCCCACGCCGCCGAATTGTGGGAGGCCGCGACCGTGGCCGGCGAAGGACACGGACTCGTGCCCTGTGGCCTCGCATGCCGCGACACCCTGCGTCTCGAGGCGGGAATGCCCCTGTACGGCCACGAGCTCAACACCGAACTGAAGCCCGCCCAGGTCGGCGCCGCACGCGTGGTGGACCTGTCGAAAGACAAATTCGTCGGCCGCGCCGGCGTCGAAGCCCCCATGCCCGCCGATGCTCGCGTTCTCGTGGGCCTTCAATCCGAGGGCAAGCGTGCTGGCCGTGCCGGCTACGCCGTACTCTCGGGCGACGCCACCGTCGGCGAGATCACCAGCGGCGCACTGTCCCCGACCCTCGGATTCCCCATCGCCTTCGCGCTCGTCGAGCCTCGTTTTGCTGAAATCGGCACGACGTTGTCCATCGATGTGCGCGGCACCGCAATTCCCGCAACCGTAGTAACCCTCCCGTTCTATTCACGAAAGGCCCGATAATGAGCATCCCCGCAAACCTGCAGTACACCCGCGAGCACGAATGGGTGCGCATCGAGGGCGACATCGCCCACGTGGGCATCACCCAGTTCGCCGCCGACGCTCTGGGCGACATCGTGTACGTTGACCTGCCCAAGGTCGGCAGCACCATCGCATCGGGCACCATCGTGGGCGAAGCAGAGTCGACCAAGTCGGTCGGTGAACTATACGCACCCGTGTCGGGCGAGGTTGTCGAATCGAACCAGGGCGTCGTTGACTCGCCCGAACTCGTGAACTCGGACCCCTACGGTGACGGCTGGATGTTCAGCGTTCGTTTCACCGACACCGTCGAGCTGATTTCGGCCGACGAGTACGAATCACTCATCGCGGAGTAATCGATGACCGCATTCACTTCCCGCCACGTCGGAACCGGCGCCGCGGCTCAGAAAGCCATGCTCGAAACCCTCGGATACGGTTCACTGGATGCGCTGATGGACGCCGCGGTTCCCCAGGGAATTCGCCAGGCCGTCATTGCACAGTCGTCGATTCCTCAGGCCGCCACCGAGCGTGAGGCGCTGGCCGAACTGCGCGCCATCGCCAACGAAAACACCGTCCGCCGTTCGATGATCGGCCTGGGTTACTACGACACGATCATGCCCAGCGTGATCAAGCGGAACGTGCTCGAGAACCCCTCGTGGTACACCGCGTACACCCCGTACCAGCCGGAAATTTCGCAGGGTCGCCTCGAGGCGCTGCTGACGTTCCAGACGATGGTCGCCGATCTGACCGGCATGGCCACCGCGAATGCGGGCATGCTCGACGAGGCCTCGGCCGCCGCCGAAGCCATGCTGATGGCTCGTCGTGCGTCCAAGACAACCTCGGCTCGTTTCTTTGTGGACGTCGACGCGTTCCCCCAGACCAAGGCCGTTCTGGCCACTCGCGCCGAGCCTCTTGACATCGAACTCGTCGAGGTGGACTGGACCACACACCCCGAGCTGACCGATGGTTTTGGTGGACTGGTGCAGTACCCCGGAGCCTCGGGTGTCGTTCGGGACATCGCATCGGCCATTGACGCAATCCATGCCATCGACGGTATTGCCATCGTCGCGAGCGACCTGCTGGCTCTGACCCTGCTGACCTCGCCCGGTCAGATGGGTGCCGACATCGTTCTGGGAAACTCGCAGCGCTTCGGTGTTCCGCTGGGCTTCGGCGGACCCCACTCGGCGTTCTTCGCCGTGCGCGCGGGGCTCGAGCGTTCGATGCCCGGTCGACTGATCGGTGTGTCGCGCGACGCGGACGGTAACCCCGCGTACCGCCTGACGCTTCAGGCACGCGAACAGCACATTCGCCGCGAAAAGGCCACCTCGAACATCTGTACCGCACAGGTACTGCTCGCTGTTTTGGCCACCATGTACGCCGTCTACCACGGACCCGAGGGGCTGCGGGCGATCGCTCTCGGTGTCGCCGAGCGCGCCGCACGTTTCGCGGACCGCGCCCGTGCTGCGGGCCTCGAGGTCGTGAACTCTGAGTTCTTTGACACCGTCCAGGTGCGGGTGCCCCAGAAAGCCGAATCCATCGCTGCGGCGGCACGCGCCAAGGACCTGCTGCTGTGGGTCGTGGATGCTGACACTGTTCAGCTGTCGTTCGACGAACTGTCCGTCGGCGAACACACCGGCATCCTCGCCGGTGGCGATGACGTGCTCATCGATTCCGTTTTCGGACTCGGCGAACCGGCACAGCCCAACGCCGATCTGGACTACGCGCACACCGCACTGCCCGTTGCGCTCGAGCGTCAGGGCGAAATCCTCTCGCACGAGAACTTCAACCTGTACCGCAGCGAGACCTCGATGATGCGCTACCTCAAGCGCCTCGCCGACAAGGACTTCGCGCTGGACCGCGGCATGATTCCGCTCGGTTCCTGCACGATGAAGCTCAACGCAGCGACCGAGATGGAAGCCGTGTCGTGGCGTGAATTCGGCGGATTGCACCCGTTTGCGCCCGTCGAGGACGTGACCGGCTACCTGTTGCTCACCTCGCAGCTCGAGGAGTGGCTGACGGAGCTGACGGGTTACGACTCGATCAGCCTGCAGCCCAACGCGGGCAGCCAGGGCGAACTCGCTGGCCTGCTCGCTATCCGCGGGTACCACCTGTCGCGTGGCGACGACCACCGCACCGTCTGCATCATTCCCTCGAGCGCCCACGGCACCAACGCTGCGTCGGCCGTCCTTGCGGGCATGAAGGTGGTCGTGGTGGCCTGCAACGAAAACGGTGACGTGGACATCGATGACCTGCGGGCAAAGATTGCCGAACACCGCGACAACCTCGCGGCGCTGATGGTCACGTACCCCTCGACCCACGGTGTGTACGAGCACGGAATCCGCGAGATCACCGATGCCGTTCACGAGGCTGGTGGGCAGGTGTACATCGATGGTGCGAACCTCAATGCACTGCTCGGTTTCGCGCGCTACGGCGACATCGGTGGCGACGTCTCGCACCTCAACCTGCACAAGACCTTCGCCATCCCTCACGGTGGCGGCGGACCCGGTGTTGGCCCGGTTGCCTCCAAGGCGCACCTCGCGCCCTTCCTGCCCGGCCACCCCTTTGCGCAGTCGACGCAGCACCCCGCCTTCGACGGCTCGACCGGTGGCCCCGGCCGCTTCCACCACGGTGGTGGCGCTGTCGCGGGCTCGCCGTACGGCAGCTCGAGCATCCTGCCAATCAGCTGGGCATACGTGCGCATGATGGGCTCGCAGGGTCTGCGTTTCG
>CAZRHP010000034.1:0-10616 GCA_964599975.1 uncultured Gulosibacter sp. | reverse complement strand
GGCCGCACGATGCGTGAACCGCTCGTCTTGGGAATCGAAACAAGCTGTGACGAAACCGGTGTCGGAATTGTTCGTGGCCGCACACTGTTGGCCAACGTCATCGCGTCCTCCATGGACGAGCACGCGATCTATGGGGGAGTCGTGCCCGAGATCGCGGCCCGTGCGCACCTCGAGGCCCTACACGGCACCATCACCGAGGCGCTGGACCGCGCTGGGGTCACCATCGACGAGCTGGACGGAATCGCGGTCACGGCGGGACCGGGTCTTGCGGGTGCGTTGATGGTCGGAGTGGGGGCGGCCAAGGCGCTCGCCGTCGCATCGGGCAAGCCCCTGTACGGCGTTAACCACCTGGTCGGCCACGTCGGTGCCGATGTATTGCGCGAGGACGGCACGGATATCGAACTGCCCACTGTTGCGCTGCTCGTCAGCGGCGGCCACACCTCGTTGCTGCTCGTGCGCGACCTCGTCGACGATGTGGTCATGCTGGGCGAGACCATCGACGACGCAGCGGGCGAGGCATTCGACAAGGTCGCGCGGCTGTTGAAACTTCCGTATCCCGGCGGTCCGCACATCGACCGGATGGCGGCACAGGGCAACCCCGCTGCGATCACGTTCCCCCGGGGTCTGAGTCTGCCCAAGGACATGGATAAGCACCGCTACGATTTCTCGTTCTCGGGTCTGAAGACCAGCGTGGCGCGTTACGTCGAAACCGCCGAGGCGAAGGGGGACACGATTTCGGTGCCCGACGTGGCGGCATCGTTCCGCGAGGCCGTCGCCGACGTCTTGGTACGCAAGGCGGTCGCCGCTTGTGCCGAACACGGGGTTCCGCGGTTGCTGTTGGGAGGTGGCGTCGCCGCCAATGCACGGGTGCGCGAATTGGCGGAACAGCGCTGTGCCGACAATGGCATCGAACTGCGGGTGCCTCCGCTGTCGTTGTGCACCGACAATGGCGCCATGATCGCGGCGCTGGGTGCGCACATCATGTCGCGCGGATTCGCACCGAGTGACCTGGACTTCCCCGTGGACTCGACTCTGCCGGTGTCGCACGTTCGCGTGTAATCGCACCCACGCTGTCGAGGTCCCGCACGCGCCCCGCGAAAAGGTGCGGTGAGTGCACTTCGGAGTGGGCGCACCCCGTGATTAGATTCGGTCCACCACGATCGCGGCCCGACCTTCGCCGAGTCGCGTCAGGATCAGGGTTGCCGACTGCGAGCCTTTCAATTTCAAGGCCGTGCGGAACTGTGCCGGGTCGATGTCCACCCCGCGTTTCTTGATCTCGAGTGCACCGATTCCCAGTTCCCGCATGCGGGCGGCCACCTTTTTGATGTCCAGTGGCAGCACCTCGCGGACGGCGAAGGCCGCGGCGAAAGGGCTCACGGTGTGGGTGTCGGAACTCAGGTACGCGATGTCGTGCGCAATGGTGTGCGCCGACAGTTGGGCGGCGAGGCTCACCAGCAGTTGTGCGCGGATCACCGCTCCGCTGGGTTCGTACAGGTATGTGCCCAGCGACCCGACCTCGACCGCGGTGTGCTCGGCCTCGCCGACCAGCTCGTGCGCCTCGGACCGGATCACCAGAGCTGAACGCGAGACCCCGGGCCTCGCCAGCGCACCCGTCCACACCACACACTCGACCGTCTCGCCATCGGATTCCACCCACTGCGCCTCGCAGTCTTCGGGCAGCAGGTCGTGTTCGATGGCGGGGCCCAATTTGATTCCGCTGGGGGTGCGTGCGGCCTGGTCGAACACCCAGGTCAGCGACGGCGACCAGTCGGCCGGATCGTGCAGCCGCTTGCCGGTGCTGCGGCGCGCGGGGTCGAACCACAGCCCGTCGAACTCGGCGAGTTCGACTTCGGTGACGTCGGCACAGACGGCCGAGGCGTGCGGATAGGGGGACAGGTTGTGGGCCACGCATCGCGCGGTCGTGTCGTCGCGGTCAACCGCGGTCACGGCGATTCCGTGTTCGGCGAGGGCAAGGGCGTCGCCGCCAATCCCGCATCCCAGGTCGGCCACGCGGGTAATTCCTGCGGCGGCAAATCGTGCGGCGTGCGTGTTCGATACGGCGAGCCTCGTGGCCTGTTGCAATCCCGCGTCGGTGAACAGGCACCGGGCCGCGTGTTCGCCAAATTTTGCGACGGCCTTGAGGCGCAGCCGGCGTTGTGTCATCACCGCGGCGACGACCTCGGGGTCGTGCCCCGCGGCGCGCAGCCGCGATACCTCGCGCACTACGTCGGTCGAGACATCGTTCTGCGACATTTCGGCCAGCAACGACTGTGCCTCGGGCCGAAACAGCGCATCCGCCTCGTGTTCGTTCATGCTTCCATTCTGTCGTGCCGAGGCTGGCACTCGCGTTGCGAGAGTGCTAATCAAGTGGGTAAACTACAAGAGCGCATTTCGCGTCAAAGTCCTACGAAAGAAGAGGTCAACCGTGTCGGTCGCTATCAAGCCGCTCGAAGATCGCATTGTCATCCAGCAGGTCGCAGCCGAGCAGGTCACTGCTTCGGGCATCGTCCTGCCTGACTCCGCGAAGGAAAAGCCCCAAGAGGGCACTGTTGTCGCCGTGGGCCCCGGTCGCATCGACGACAACGGCAACCGCGTTCCCCTCGACATCGCCGTGGGCGACGTCGTTCTGTACTCGAAGTACGGCGGAACCGAAGTCAAGTACAACGGAACCGAGTACCTCGTACTGGGTGCACGTGACATCCTCGCAATCGTCGAACGCTAAATTTCGCACAGATTGCCGTGAAGCCCTCGAGAAATCGGGGGCTTCACCCTTTGTCGGTAGTCTGAACAGGTGAAGACATCGAATCTGTCCAGCGGGGTCGCTGCCGGTCTCGGCTCGTATGTCTTGTGGGGTTTCCTGCCCGCGTATTTCATTCTCTTGAAGCCCACCAGCGCGTGGGAGATCGTCGCCTGGCGAATCTCGTTGTCCTTCATCTTCTGTCTGGTGTTACTCGTCTTTATGCGCCAGATTCGTTCCACCTTCGCGCTGTTGCGCGACCGCGGCGTGGTTTGGCTGACCGTGCTCGCCGGCGTCTTAATTTATGTGAACTGGCAAGTTTTTCTTCTCGCCACCCTGAATGGCCACATCGTCGAGAGCGCCTTGGGGTATTTCATCAACCCCATCGTCACCATCCTCATCGGCGTGTTTGCTCTCGGGGAAAAACTGCGCCCGATGCAGTGGGTGGCGATCGGGATGGCGACGGTCGCGGTGGGTGTTCTGGTCGTGGGTTACGGGTCAGTGCCGTGGTACGGGCTGACCCTGGCCGCCAGTTTCGGCAGCTACGGTTTCGTGAAAAAGAAGCTGGGCGGCCGAGTAGGTGCCGTCGCGGGGTTAACGTTTGAATCGATGTGGTTGTTGCCCATTGCGGTCATCGAGCTGTACTGGGTGTCCACGACCTCGGGGCTGTCGATGTTTACGGATGGCGTCTGGCACGGAATCGCTCTGGCCATGGCGGGTGCGGTTACCGCGGTTCCCCTGATCCTGTTTAGTCGGGGTGCGGCGATGATTCCGCTGTCGTGGATGGGCTTCATGCAGTACATCACACCGTCGATGCAGTTCGCGTTCGGCGTTTTCATCATGATGGAGCCAATGCCTCCCGAGCGCCTCACCGGTTTTGTTCTCGTGTGGATCGGGCTGATTGCGCTGATGGCGGACAACCTGGTGGCGTCCCGTCGAAAAATACACCTGCCGCGTTGACAGAGCAATCAGTGCCCACGCGACCAGAACAACGAATTCCGCGGTCGGCCCAAAGTTTGGCCGCGAATTCCGTCGAAAAGCCCGTTTCCCCATGATTTCTCGTTACAAAGCGTTACACGCTTGTAACCGTTCGAACTAGGCATTCGTTGTGCTCGCACACTAGCGTTTAGGTAGCACAGAGCAACCCGCTGTGTGCTCTCTAATTATGAAATCAAGGAGAACCATGGGCGCATTCGCGAAGGCTTCGGCCACCCGTAAGGTTTCGACCCTTCTCGGCGGTCTGGCAATGCTCGGCACCTCGGCACTCGTGCTGAGCGGCTGTGCTGCAACCCCCACCGAGACCGAACCCGTCGGCGACCTCACCCTCAAGATCGGTACTGCACTGCCGCAGACCGGTAACCTCGCATTCCTCGGCCCGCCCGAAGAAGCAGGTGTGGCACTCGCCGTAGCAGAAATCAACGAAGCCGCCAAGGGCGTCACCGTAGATGTCACCTGGGGTGACTCGGGCGACACCGACAACAAGGCATACGAAACCGAAGTTCCCCGTCTGCTCGACGCAGGCGTTCAGGCCATCATCGGTGCAGCTTCGTCGGGTACCTCGCTGCAGTTCATCGACCAGGTTACTGGCGCTGGCGTAATCCAGTTCTCGCCTGCTAACACCTCGGCTGCGCTGACCACCTACGCAGACAACGGACTGTACTTCCGTACTGCTCCCTCGGACGTTCTCCAGGGCGAGGTTCTCGGTAACCTCATCGCTGAAGACGGCATCGAGACCCTCGGCATGATCGTCCTCAACGACTCGTACGGAACTGGCCTCCAGGAATTCGTTACGACTGCGTTCGAGGCAGCCGGTGGAGAAGTTGTTGCAGCACCCACCTACAACACGGGTGACACCAACTTCGACGCTCAGATTGCAGAAGTAACTGCTGCAAACCCTGACGCTATCGTCCTCATCACCTTCGAAGAAGTGAAGACCATTGCTCCCGAGCTCATCGGTGGCGGCTTCCCCGCTGACAAGGTGTACTTCGTTGACGGTAACCTCGCCAACTACTCGGAAGACTTCGAGGCTGGCCTGCTGACCGGTGCCAAGGGAACTCTCCCCGGCCTGGACATCTCGACCATCTCGGACTTCACCGCTCGCATGAACGACAACTGGGTTGCCGAAGGCAACGCTGACCTCGCCGACGTATTCGCATACGGCCCCGAGGCTTACGACGCAGTTGTTCTTCTCGCACTCGCTGCTCTTGAGGCTGGCGCAACCGACGGTGTTTCCGTCGCTGCAAAGCTCCAGGAAGTTTCGGGTGGTTCGGGTGAGGGCGAAAAGTGCACCAGCTTCGCTGACTGCGCTGACATCATCATCGCCGGCGGCACCGCCGACTACGATGGCGTCTCGGGCCCCATCACCTTCGACGAGAACGGTGACCCCACTGAAGCAACCATCATGATCTACCAGTACGGTGACGACAACGTTGCTGTTCCTTTCAAGGGCTAATTAACCCGCGAAAAGATCGTACGGAAGGGCCCCAGCTTTGGCTGGGGCCCTTTTGTGTGCCCTACGCGTGCGATTCGCATGCAGGGCCAGGCGGGGGCCAAGCGGGGGCAAGGTGCGGGTCTGGTGGGGCCTGAGCGGCCCTCTGGGGTGTCGCGTCGCGCATCTAAGGCCTGTGGGGGTCTGAGCGGCCCTCTGGGGTGTCGCGTCGCGCCGTCTGCTGGTCGCCGCGGAACTGTGGCTGCACCTCGCTCAGGCAGCCTTGCGCGGGGCCCCGACCGCCGACCACCAGTCGCCGACCACCGACATTGCCACCGCGCAGCTCAGCAGAGAACCCAGGGTGTGGGTGACATTCACGCACACCCTAACGAGCCTGCGCCTGCGCATCGGCCCGCGATGCACGCCCTCGGGGCACAAAAAATGGGGGCCGGCCCGAAGGCCGACCCCCACACGGTTGCGGGATTATGTACCGAGGGTACCCAGGTACAGTCCGATGACCTTGGGGTCGTTCAGCAGGTCGCGGCCGGTGCCGGTGTATGCGTCCTTACCCTGGTCCAGCACGTAACCGCGGTCACAGATCTGCAGGCAACGACGTGCGTTCTGCTCGACCATGATCGTGGTGACGCCGGCCTTGTTGATCTCGGATACGCGGATGAATGCCTCGTCCTGACGTGCGGGCGACAGACCAGCACTGGGCTCGTCCAACAGCAGCACGGCGGGGTCCATCATCAGCGCACGGCTCATGGCGACCATCTGGCGCTCACCACCCGACAGCGAACCCGCACGCTGCTTCAAACGCTTGCCGAGTTCAGCAAAGATGCTGGTGACGAACTCGAGGCGCTCTTCGTAGTGCTTAGGGCGCTGGTACAGGCCCATCTGCAGGTTCTCTTCGATGGTGAGGCTCTGGAAGACGTTGTTGGTCTGAGGAACGAAACCGACACCGCGTGACACGAGCTGGTTTGCCTTCAGGCCGGTGATGTCTTCACCGTTGAGGTTGATCTCGCCGCCGCGAACCTTGACCATGCCGAACATGGACTTGAGCAGCGTGGACTTACCGGCACCGTTGGGGCCGATAATTCCGATCAGTTCACCCTTGTTGGCGACGAGGTCGGCGCCGTTGATGATGTTGATGCCGGGGAGGTATCCAGCGAACAGATCCTTGATCTCGACTACAGGCTTGTTATCGCTCATAGTGGACTCCTACTTCGACTCGGGGAGGCTAATGCGACCGGTGACAGCGCCGAGGTCGACGTCCTGGTGGCTTCCCAGGTAGGCGTCGATAACGGCAGGGTTCTTCATGACCTCGTCGGGTGCGCCTTCGGCGACAACCTTTCCTTCGGCCATAACGATGACCCAGTCGGCAATGTGGCGAACCATGTGCATGTCGTGTTCCACGAACAGCACGGTCATGCCCTGCGTCTTGAGGTCAAGGATGTGGTCCAGCAGCGACTGAGTCAGTGCGGGGTTCACGCCGGCCATGGGCTCGTCGAGCATCACCAGAGTGGGGTCGGTCATCAGCGCACGAGCCATTTCGAGGAGCTTGCGCTGGCCGCCCGAGAGCGATGCAGCGAAGTCTTCGTGCTTGGCGTCGAGCTTGAAGCGCTTGAGTAGCTCCATCGCCTTGACTTCGATCTCGGAGTCCTGCTTCTTCCACAGTGCGGGAATGAGGCTGGACAGCAGCTTCTCGCCACGCTGACCGGTGTTGCCGAGCTTCATGTTGTCCATGACGGTCAGCAGGCCCAGTGCCTTGGTGAGCTGGAAGGTGCGGATGAGACCCATGCGGGCCACCTTGAACGACGGGACGCCGTTCAACGACTTGCCGTTGAAGCTCCAGGTTCCCTCGTTGGGCTGGTCGAAACCGGTGAGCAGGTTGAAGAACGTGGTCTTTCCTGCACCGTTGGGTCCGATCAGCGCGGTGATCGCGTTGCGGGGGATTTCGACGTGGTCGACGTTGACGGCGGTGAGGCCGCCGAACTGACGAACAATGCCGTCAGCGACGAGGATCGGGTCCTTCTTGGCGACACCGGGTGCGGGTTCGCCAATGTGCAGACCAGTCGATTTGACCGGAGTGGTCGAGGGGTTTGCGTTACCGGACAAAGGTCAGCTCCTTCTTGTTTCCGAAGATGCCCTGAGGGCGGAACACGACGATCAGAACGAGCGCAACACCGACGATGATGTACTTGATCTGAGCGGCCTGGATAGAGGTCAGACCCAGCAGCAATCCTGCTTCCGCCAGTGCGGGGAAGAGGAGGCCGAGGAATGCCTGCAGCACCCAGAAGATCAGTGAACCGACCAGGGGTCCGAACACGGTTGCGGCTCCACCGAGCAGCAGTGCGGTCCAGATGAAGAACGTCAGCGAGGTGACGTACTGTCCCTGGTTGACGTTCGAGGACATGGCAAGGACGAGTCCACCCATTGCACCCAGAACACCACCGATGATCAGTGCCTGCATCTTGTAGGTGAAGACGTTCTTACCCAACGAGCGGATAGCGTCTTCGTCCTCGCGGATGCCCTTTAGCACGCGGCCCCAGGGCGAGTTCACCAGACGCCATACGGCGAAGGTGGCGACAGCGAGGATGAGGAGTCCCACGATGCGGACCCACCAGGTGGCGGCGGTGTCTTCAAACGGAGGGAATCCGTACGTGCCGTCAGCGATGGGGTTTGCGTCCTGGAATTCGCCGTTGTATCCGAAGAGGCCGTCGGCCGATCCGGTGTACTGGTCGAAGGTCTTGGTCAGGAACAGCAGTCGCAGAATTTCGGCGGCAGCAATCGTGACGATGGCCAGGTAGTCACCGCGCAGACGCAGGGTGGGGATACCCAGGATCAGGGCGAAGACCACTGCGGCGCCGAGACCGACGAGAGCAGCGAGGTACCAGGGCAGGCCGAACGACAGGATGCCCATCGCGTAACCGTATGCACCGAGTGCCATGAATCCAGCCATACCCATGTTGAGCAGACCAGCGAAACCAAAGTGAACGGCCAGACCGAGAGCGGCCAGCGCGTAAGCGATGGTGACAGGGGCGAGGACGAACCCCGCGGTCGAGTTAAGGATGCCAAGAATATCCATGGTGTTAACCGATCCTTTCCTTGCGTCCGAGGATGCCCTGAGGGCGGAAGAGCAGAATGACGATGAGGACGACGAGCGCGCCAACATACTTCAGGTCTGACGGGATGACGAGGCTGGAGGCCTCGACGAGCACACCGACGATCAGCGAACCGACCAGTGCACCCCATGCGGTTCCCAGACCACCAAGGGTGGTTGCTGCGAACATGAGGAGCAGGATTTGTCCACCCATATCCCAGCGGATGCCCGGACGGAAGTAGGCCCACAGGATGCCCGAGAAGCCGGCGAGGGTTGCACCCACGATCCAGACAACACGGACGACCGAGTCGACGTTGATGCCCGATGCCGCAGCCAGACCGGGGTTGTCCGAGATGGCGCGAGTTGCCTTACCCATACGGGTAAACATCAGCCACCAAGCGAATGCGCCGATCAGCACAACCGAGATGGCCATGCTAGCCATGTCGATCCAGCTGAGGGCAACCGATCCGAACAGGGGGATCTTGGGTGCGTCGGCACCGGGGAGCTGTTCGGTGTTACCACCGATGAACAGCTGGTAGGTGTAGCGCACGGCGAGCGACAGACCGATCGAGACGATCATGAGCTGCACGAGACCGGTGTTACGGCGACGCAACGGGGCCCAGATGGCCGAGTCGAGTCCCCAACCGAACAGTGCGGACGCCACAATGGCGGCCAGAATGGCCAACCAGATGGGCGCGCCCATGCCCGACGCAACGAACGTCACAATGGCACCGAAGGTCACCATTTCTGCGTGTGCGAAGTTTGAGATACCGGTTGTGCCATAGATCAGGGACATACCGATAGCAGCGAGAGCCAACATGAGGCCAAAGTTCACACCGCTGATCAGTCGCTGAACGACCTGGTCAATATATGGTGTGACGATGCGCTCGCCCTTGCCGATGAAGTAGTTCATAGTGACGCGACCGCCGGGGCCCATCTCTACTTCCATGATTGCTGCTTCGACAACGTCGGCCGTTTCAGGGTTGTCCTTCACGATGACGCCATCCGGCAGAGTGGCCTCGTCCAGGGTCACGGTGTAGGTCGTGTTGCGTTCGGAAACGCCGACCTTCCATTTACCCTCGGCGTCGGTCACGACATCAGCGTCGATGCCGTTTCCAGAGACATTGATAGATACACCAGCGAGCGGTTCGCCGCTCTTCTGGACGTTTCCACTTACTTTGTATGGCATTTCATCGTTGACGGTGTCGGCGGTAGCCGGCCCTGCCATCAACAGAACGCCGAGTGAAAGGGCGGTGGTGGCCACTGCGGCTAAAAGCCGGGCGGCGCGCCCTCGTTTCACGGTCGTGTTCTCCACGGATCCTCCTGGTCGCTGCTCCCCAGACGGTTGTCCAGGGATGTAGGTCGACATTGACATTAATGACCATTCGTTTCCGACGGATTTCGCCACTCTGCGAAAGGTCGTCTAATTATTGCGATAAAACTCCGATATTGCTAACCCAGTACGATAAGTAGTAACAAGTTTTCGTGAATACGCGCAGAATCGTTGCGGAAAAAGGAGAAAAATGTCCATGGACGAACCCTTCGTTTTGACCGGTCTGACCTACGACGACGTGATGCTTCTGCCCGCACACACCGATGTCATCCCCAGTGAGGCCGACACCTCGTCGCGTTTGACCCGCCGAATTTCGGTGTGGGCGCCCATTGTGTCGAGCGCCATGGACACGGTCACCGAGGCGCGCATGGCCATCGGCATGGCCCGCCAGGGCGGCCTAGGCATCCTGCACCGCAACCTCTCGATCGCCGATCAGGCCGAACAGGTCGACAAGGTCAAGCGTTCCGAATCGGGCATGATTTCGAACCCCGTCACGACAACCCCCGACGCCACCGTCGCCGATGTGGACCGCCTGTGCGGCGAATACCGCGTCTCGGGTCTGCCCGTCATCGACGAGAACGGTGTGCTCGTCGGAATCATCACGAACCGTGACATGCGTTTCGTTGCCGCCGAGGTCGCCGAGTCGACCCTGGTCCGTGACGTCATGACCTCGAGCCCGCTGATCACCGGACCCGTCGGAATCGCACCCGAGCAGGCAATCGCACTGTTCGCCGAGCACAAGATCGAAAAGCTGCCCCTGGTCGATGCCGAGGGCAAGCTGCGGGGACTCATCACGGTCAAGGACTTTGAGAAGACCGAGAAATACCCCCACGCCACCAAGGACTCGGCAGGTCGACTGCGCGTCGGTGCGGCCATTGGTTTCTTTGGGGACGCGTGGGAGCGTGCCTGTGCACTGCGCGACGCCGGCGTTGACATTCTCGTCGTCGACACCGCCAACGGTGACTCGAGCGGCGTGCTCGACATCGTTCGTCGACTGAAGGCCGATCCCTCGTTC
>CAZRHP010000033.1:0-10808 GCA_964599975.1 uncultured Gulosibacter sp. | reverse complement strand
GTGTTGTCGAGGTTCACTACGTCGGTGTTGACTTCGAGACCGGTGAAGAATTTGAGGGTCCGCCGTCGATGAGGATGGCGCCGGCGACGATGAGGAGTGCCGAGAGTTCGAGGACGAGGAAGACACCGAGGACCTTGGCTCCGACGTCAACCGACATCAGCGACAGACCGGTGACGACAACCCAGGCGAGGATCGACCAGACGTACCAGGGCAGGTCGATGCCGAGGTAACCTGCTGCGGTTCCGGCCACGAGTCCACCAAAGAAGCCGTAGATGGCGAGCTGGATGGTGACATAGGTCAGGATCGAGGTGAATGCCGAACCGACACCAATGTTGGTGCCGAGGCCACGACCGACGTATGCAAAGAACGCGCCAGCATTGGTGACCTTGCGGCTCATGGCTGCATAGCCCACGCTGAAGAGAAGGAGGACGAGGCCGACGGCCAGGTAGGTTCCGGGGACAGCAGCGCCGGTACCGGCGAGCATTGCGACGGGAACTGCGCCGGTCATGCCGACGAGTGGTGCGGAAGCCGCGACAACGAAGAAGACGATGCCGAATACGCCCAGCTTGCCCTTCTTCAGTTCTGTTGAGCTCTGGTTTGTCATAAGAGTGCTAACTCCTCATTGAGTTTCGGGAATTGATGGTCGTTCGGTATCAAACGACTTCCTGTAAGAGTGCCAGAAATCGAGACCCTAGGTCAATAGTCCCGGCCGTTACGGGCATCCCGTTACCTAATCGTTACATGGCCAGGGTCTTCATTTGGAAGCGAACGATTGTGTAGACTCGAGCGCATGACCGAACCCACAGGACTTTTTGCCCCCCGCACCCCCAGCGGCAAGAGCGCCATCGCGCCTCACATGCCCTGGTTCTATTCAGGTACGTTGTTCACCGTTGAATACCGCACCGACCCCGCCAACGTCCGCGCGATCTTGCCCCCCGAACTCGGCCTCGCCGACGAAGACCCGGGCGCCGTCGCCTTCATTTGGGCCGACTGGCAGAGCTGCTCGACCGGTGGCGCTGAACTTCTGGACCCCCAGCGCTCGCAGTACTACGAAGCTTTCGTCGTCGTGCGTTGCACCTACGAGGGCAAGACCTACTCGCGCTGTGTCGCCATCTGGGTCACCAAGGACTTCGCGATCGCTCGCGGCTTCTTCCAGGGCTACCCCAAGAAGCTCGGCGAGGTCGCAATGACCCGCGTCATGAACGTCGGCAAGGCCGCACCCCGCCTCGTTCCCGGCGCCAAGCTGGGCATGAATGTCGGCGCTTACGGCCACCGCCTGGCCGAGGGTGTCATCACCCTGCGCGAGCCCAGCGAGACCAACGGTTTCGTCAACGGCCACGCCATGCTGCACTCGCGTTGGGTTCCCTCGATCACCCCCGGTGCTGGCAACTCGCTGGACCAGCTGATCACCATGAGCGGCGTCGACGCCGAGATCGGCGAAACCTGGTCGGCCGATGCAGACCTGACGCTGTTCGACTCGCAGTGGGACGAGGTCGGTTCGCTGCTGCCGATCAACGAAATCATCGGCGGTTACTACCGTGAGGTCGGCGTGACCTTCAACGGTGGCACACTCGTCGCCGACCACTCGAACCCCAGCATCTAGTTCGAACTCGACACACAGAAAGGGCCCGGGATAACCCGGGCCCTTTCTGTATGTAACGGCTTAGTAGTCGTGGATGTACTCCTCGATCTCCCACTGGGTGACATCGCGAGTCGAGGGGTCCGACACGGCCTCCTCGTATCGACGGATTTCGTCGCGCTTCATGACCGAGAACACCTCGAGCATCTCGGCCGACATGTATTCACGCAGCTTCAGGTTGGCGTCCAGTGCGTCGAGCGCGGCGTGGAAGGTCTCGGGCAGAGTGGGCGACGACTCGTCGTCATACGTCATGCCAACCGACTTCGGGGGGCAGGTCAGGTCGCGCTTGATGCCGTCGAGAGCAGCGGCGAGGATGCCGGCAATCACGAGGTAGGGGTTGGCTGCGCCATCGCCCACGCGAACCTCGAGGCGGGTGCCCTGGCCACGCTCCGGTGGGATGCGGACCATGCACGATCGGTTGTCGAGACCCCAGTTGGCGCGGTAGGGCGCGAGAGTGTCGGGGCCCAGACGCTTGAAGGCGTTAACGGTGGGGTTGGTGAACGCGGTCAGCGCCGACGCGTTTTCCATCAGACCGGCCAGCATCTTGTGCGCGATGGTCGACAAGCCACCGGCTTCGGTGAATCCGTCCGTGCCGTCGTGCATCAGGTTGTTGCCGGCGCTGTCGGTGACCGAGAAGTGCAGGTGGAATCCGCTGCCGCCCTCGTCGCTCCAGGGCTTGCCCATGAAGGTTGCGTGCTGGCCACTGCGGGTGACGATGTCCTTGACCGCGGTCTTGAAGACGAACGTGCGGTCAGCGGCGTTCAGTGCCTCGCCGTGCCACATGTTGATCTCGTACTGCGAGGGCGAGAATTCGTGGTTGCCGGCAAACACGTTGAGGTTGAGCTTGTCGAGGCTGCGCAGCAGGTTGAGGAAGGTGCCCTTGGGGTCAACCATCGTGCCGGTGGTGTACACGCGGCCCGTACGTGTCAGCGAACGACTGAAGGTGCCGTCACCGTTGTCGTCGGCGATGTAGAACTCGAGTTCGGGTCCCACGACGGGGTACAGGCCGATCTCGTTGTACTGGTCAATCACCTTGCGCAGAACGGCGCGGGGCGAGAACAGGTTGACGGTGCCGTTGGGGTTGAACGTGTCACACAGAACATAGGCCACACCCGGCTCGTAGGGCAGCGGGCGAATCGTGGCGGGGTCCAGCTGGGTGATGAAGTCTTCGAGTCCGTCGCTGGCGATGCCGTGTGCGTCGAGGAAGTCACCGTTGGTGGCGGTCGACCATACGCCCTGGCTGAACGCGGGACCGTGTGCTGCGGCCTTGTCCAACTGGCTGACCAGCAGGTCCTTCGAGCGCGTGATGCCCAGAACGTCCGAGTAAATCAGGCGCAGAACGTCGATTCCCTGCTGCAGCAGGCTTTCGCGCAAATTGGACAGATCGAGTGACATAGGAAACCTCTCTAACAACATCGTTAGGATTCGAACGATTTTCTTAATACTATGAGATTCGCTGGGACTTTGGTACCAGCGAGACCAAAATACTGGAGGTGTTGTGAAAGCGTTACTGATCGAGCACGACCACGTGTCCCCCGCCGGCTTCGTCGGGGACCGCCTGCGCGAACGCGGCTTTGAGGTCGACGAACGCATCGTCGTCAGCGCCGAGAATTTTCACAACCCCAACGTCGCATTCGATTTCCCCAACCTCGACGAGTACGACCTCATCATCCCCATGGGTTCGCCCTGGGGTGCGTGGGATGACGAGTGCATCGGCACGTGGCTTGCCCCCGAAATCGAGTGGATTCGCACCGCGGTCACCAGCGGAAAACCCGTTCTGGGAATTTGTTTTGGCGGCCAGCTGATTGCCCGCGCGATGGGGGGTTCCGTCGCACCCGGCGCCAAGGGCGAGATCGGGTGGACGAACATCTGGAGCGACCGCCCCGACCTCGTCAGCAACGGACCCTGGTTCGAATTCCACTACGACCACTGGCAGGTCCCACCAGGAGCGACCGAAATCGCCCGCAACCCGGTATCCAGCCAGGCCTTCGTCATCAACCGGTCCTTGGCGGTGCAGTTCCACCCCGAGGTGTCCTACGAAAGCCTGCACGGCTGGCTGGTGTGGGGCGGCGACAAGAAAGTCATTGAGGACGGCCAGGACCCCGACGTCATGGAACGCCAAACCCTCGCCGAAGAGCCCGCCGCAAAGGTCCGCACCTACGCGCTGATCGACGCCTTCCTCGATTCCATCGCGGGCATCGGAACGCCCGCTAAATAGTCCCCGCCTCGAGCCCCGCCAGCACGGCCTGTGCTCGGACTCGAAGTTCGTCGCGGTCGGTCAAACGGTCGAGGCCCGCAAACTGTTGCGCCATGCGATGGTTTCGCTGGAATGTCCCCCTGTGCCGTTCGAGGAAATCCCAATACAGCGTGGTGAAGGGACAGGCGTCCTCGCCGACGCGCTTGGCGGGGTTGTAGGCGCAGCCCTTACAGAAGTCGGTCATGCGCTTGATGTACGCGCCGCCGGCCGCATACGGTTTGGTCATCAGCAAACCGCCGTCGGCGTGAGTGGCCATCCCGATGATGTTGGGAACCATCACCCACTCGGCCGCATCGATGAACTGTTCCCGCATCCAGTCGAGGAACTCCTGCGGGTTGGTCCCGGTCAGCAGCGCGAGGTTGCTGAGGACCATGAGCCGCGGGATGTGATGAACCCAGGCGCGCGC
This sequence comes from uncultured Gulosibacter sp., assembly GCA_964599975.1. Lineage (GTDB taxonomy): Bacteria > Actinomycetota > Actinomycetes > Actinomycetales > Microbacteriaceae > MWH-TA3. The sequence continues at coordinate 6,506 of CAZRHP010000033.1, read as the reverse complement.
CTCGACGCCCCTCACCACAGAACCGACACAGTTCATCCGCGTCGACCGCGAATCGGTGAATACCGGCAACAGCGGACGACCCGCCTCGAGAGAATTTAGGTCGCGGTATTCCTCGCCCAGGAACCAGTACATTCCGTTGATGTATTCGCGCCATCCGATGACCTGTCGAATGAACGCCTCGACCGACTGAATCGGCGCATTACGTTCGCGATATGCGGCGAGCGCCGCCGTGACCAACTCCGAGGCGTGCAGAAGTCCGTTGTTCAGGTATGGGCTCAACAGCGAATGATGCAAGGCCCAGTTGTCCGCCGTGATCGCGTCCTCGTAGGGCCCGAATCCGGCCAAATGCAGTTCGATGAATCTGTCCAGCTGGCGCAGGGCACCGGCGCGCGTGGTCGCCCACGTCGAGGTCGGTTCGTACCCTAGTTCTGCCGCCACCTCGCGGTCGATGTCGTCACGCTCGTGTTCGAGGTACGGAGGCCAGGTGTAGTTCTTGGGCGGAGGCAGACGGTTCTCGGCGTCATAATTCCACTGGCCGCCCTCGGGTTTGCCGCCGGGCACCAAAATTCCGAGTCGCATCCGTTGGGCGCGATAGAAGTTTTCCATCACGAAGGTCTTTTGCGCACCCGCCCACTCGGCAAACAGCGTCCGCGAGGTAAGAAAGAAATCGTTGGGCACAGTCTGGGCGCCCCAGTCGGTCAGGTCACGCAATTGGCGAAACGACGAGGGCTCCGCACACACCACGGGCAGCGGACCCAATTCGTCCCGCACCGCCTCGATTCCCTGAATTGTGGTGTCGGCCACCACGTATCGCACATCGAATCCTTCGGCCCGCAGTTCGGCGGCGAAATGCCGGGCCGAGGAGAGCAGGAAGAACAATCGTTCGGGGTGCCACGGGCGCCCTGTCGTCATGCGGCGCGATTCCACGAGCACCACGGTGTCGATGCCGGGGGTGGCGGTACGCAGAACACCCCGGTTCCTATTCAGGTGGTCAAACGGAACATAGAGAATCCGCCCGGTCACGAACGCCGACATTTCTCGGAACAGTACTTCACGTTGGGCCACTCGCGTTCCCATTTTTTGCGCCACTCAAATGGTCGGCCGCACCGTTCACAGGTTCGGGGCGGGAACCCGTTCTTGGTTTTGGCGATCGGTGGCATGGTTACACGATAGCCAGTCGAGGTCAGTCGGGCAGCACGCGACGGGTGATCACTGCTTCGGGCCATTCCGACAACAGGGCGTCGGAGAGCTCGTCGGCTGCGGCCGTGATGCGCGCATCGACGTCGTCCCCGATACCGTCGAGGATGAACAGGATTCGTGACGTCGAATCGTTCAACCGGGTGCGGACGCCCTGGCGCCAGTTCCACCGTCGACAGGTGACGCCTTTGTCGTCTCGCCAGACGATTTCGCCGGGCGTGGGCGACGAGTTCACGATTTCACCGGATTCGACCATGTCGCAGGGCTCCGTGCCGTCGGCAACAACCAGTCGGGGTGGGCCCGCGTAATGGTCCAGGTCCTCGCCGCCGATGGGAACGCAGTGCAGGACCGATATCGCGTTATAGATGTCGGTCAGCACATCGATTCGGGGCAAGCCGCCCGACGCGCGTCGGACCAGGGATTCCGCGCTGCTGCGGGCCACACGCGGTTTGACCCCGAAGGACTGGAATGCGTCACGCCAGGCCTGGAATTCTGCCCAGTCCTCCAGAGGCTCGGTCTCGAGCCTGTGGGCAATGTGGCTCTCGGCGCGGGCCAAAAACGCCTCGGATGCGCTGTTCGACGGACCGCCAGTGACGCCCTCGACGCCCAACAAGACAGCGCGGTAGGTGGGGTGTTGGTCGATGACCGGTTGCGCGATGTCGGCCTCGGCCAGTGCGCGCGCTGTGTCAATGCTCATGGGTGACTCCTGGTTGGTGGACGGCGAGAGTAAAGACGGTGGTGGCGCCCGAATTCGCCCGATAGGCGTGCGAGACATCGCCGGGGAACACGAGGCTGTCGCCCGCCTCGAGGTCGTGGGTGTCGTCGCCAATCTGCATCTGCACGGCACCCTCGGTCACGTGGATGATTTCACGGGTGCCGGAACTGTGCGGTTCGCTGTGATGGGTTTCGCCCGGCATCATGCGCCATGCCCACAGTTCGATGATCTCGGGGGCTTCGGTCGATGCCAGAAGCGTGCCGGTTCCTCCGCTGTCGCCGAACCACAGAACGGTGGGCTCACTGTGCTGCGGTCCACCCTGGGGAGCGTTACTTATCACCGCGGCGAGGCTGATGTCGAACGCTGTCGCGAGGCGCAGCAACGTTCCGATGCTGGGGTTCACCGCGCCGTGTTCGATGTTCACAATCTGTCGACGGCTGACGCCCGAGGCCAGGGCGAGTTGGTCCAGAGTCCACCCGAGTTCAGTCCGGTGTGCACGGATGCGAGCGCCGACCGTGTTCGCAAGCCGCTGGGGCGCCGGGGATTCAGGGACGGTCATAAGTGCATAATACTGCACTATTTCACGAGATGCGCCTATGCTGGAGGCATGATCTGTTGCTCCTTTGTTTTCGAACCCGGCGAATACGACGACGACTTCCACCGCCTCGACGCCCAAATCGATTCCTTTGCCCGGGCCCTGGACGGATTCGTGCGTGTCGACCGCTGGTTCTCGGACGACCGACGATTCCAGAACTCGATGTACTTCTTCGCCGACTACCGCGCGGTCAAGGAACTGGCAAATTACCCGCAGCACCTTGTCGCCAAATCCGATGTCGACCGCTGGTACCGCAGCTATCGCGTCGATGTATTCGAGCTAAAAACCAGCTATGGCAGCGCCAGCACGAAATCCGCCGACCCCAGCCTCACTGAACAGGACACCGTATGACCATCGACACCGAGCTGGACATCATCCAGCAACAAGAAGCAGTACTGGTGTTCCCTGAATTCACCGAGGACATCGCCTTCGATGTCGCCACGGCGATCCGGGACATCGCCCGCGAACGCGGTCTGGCAATCCTCGTCGATGTCAGCCGGGGAACCAACACCGTGGTCCAATTCAGCCTCGCCGGCACCACGCCCGCGAACATCGACTTTGCTCGCCGCAAGCGCAACACGATCGCCCTGCTGCACACCAGCACCTATCGATTCGCGCTGCTCAAGGCCGATGGCCGCAGTTTCCTTGACCTCATGGCCGTGCCCGAACGTGACTACGCCGAATTCGGCGGCTCGTTCCCCGTGACGGTCGCGGGTGCCGGTGTTATCGGTTCCATCACCGTGTCGGGGCTCAGCGACCGCGAGGACCACAACCTCATTGTCGAGGCCCTGAGCACGTACCTCGGCGTGGCAGCCCCCGCCCTGCCCTAAACCGCCCGGGCGCCTTGGCGCAACCCGGACAAAACAGTGGCCGCCCCTCGGCAAGGAGGAGCGGCCACAGTCGTGTCAGCGGCGTTACGCCAGCTTGACAGGGAATCGCTTGATGCCGTGCACGAAGTTCGATCGCAGGTAGTCGATGTCACCGTTGCGCTCGAGGGTAATGTCGCGCGACAGCAGGTCTTCGAACATGATGCGGATCTCGATTCGCGCCAACGCGTTACCCAAGCACATGTGCGGGCCACCACGACCGAAAGTCATGTGCTCGTTGGGGTTGCGTGTGACGTCCATACGATTCGGGTCTTCAAAGATTGATTCGTCGCGGTTACCCGAAGCGAACCAGGTCAGCACCTTGTCGCCGGCCTTGATGGTCTTGTCGTGGAATTCGACGTCCTTCGTGGCGGTGCGGCGGAAGTGGTACACGGGCGAGGCGCAGCGCAGGAATTCTTCGACAGCCCACGGAATCATTTCGGGCTTTTCCTTGAGCAGTGCCATCTGGTCGGGGTTGTTCATCAGCCAGTTCATGCTGTGGCTGATGGTATGACGAGTGGTCTCGTTTCCGGCCACGACGAGCAGCAGGAAGTTGGTGTGGAAGTCGCGCTCGGACAGGGGAATACCGTCTGACGGTTCCGAGTTGACGAGCACGGATACGAGGTCGGTGCCGTTCTTGCCGCGACGCTGGCGTGCGAGCTCGTCTCCATAGGCGAAGACCTCGAGGGCTGCGGGCGAGCGGAAGGGAACGAGGCGATACTTTTCCGACTCTTCCGAGTGCATGAGCACGGCGGCGTGTTCGGGGTCGGTGTTGCCGACCATTTCATTACCCCAGCGGATCAGCTGTCCGATGTCGGTGTCGGGCACATCGAGCATGCGGGCCAGTACACGGATCGGGAAGTCGGCCGATACCTCGTCAACGAAGTCGAATTCCTTCTTGGCGATGGCGGCGTCCAGGGTGGTTGCGGTCAGGCCGCGCAGGAAGGTTTCGTACCGTGCGACGGCGGTGGGAGTGAATTCGCCCTGCAGCAGTCGGCGCAGTGCGCGGTGGCGAGCGCCGTCCGTCTCGAGCAACGAGCGACGAGCCTCTTCCTGTTCCGCATCGACCTCTTCGAGGTTGGTGAAGCGCTCCGAGGTAAAGGTGTCGGGGTCGCGCAGCACCTTGACGATGTCGTGGTAGCGGGTGAAACTGTAGAAACCACTTCCCTCGCTGGGGTCCTCGGGGCTGAAGTGCACGGGGTCGTTCGCACGCAGCTCGGCGAAGGTGTCCCAGGGTGCACCATTTTCGAACAGGTCGAGATTGGCGAGGTTGATATCAGATGTCGATGCCACCATCACTCCTTTGTGTAAGGCAGTCCAAGATTGTTCGGGTACGAACAATTAACACTGTAGCGGATTCATTCGGCTACGAAAAGGTTTTCGGCATAATTAGTTAGTCCCGGTTTTTTCACCACTCCCGGGCGTCACATCGGAGGCACCAATTGGCTGGGCACCACACCATCACCGAGAAACAAGCTCGGCGGACTGCCGATTAACTTCACCGCCACCGCCGCCGTCAGCAACATCTTCCGCGGTGCCACCGCCGTGCGCAACCAGCTCGAGCGCACCGTCCTGCGCCCCAGCGGACTGTCATGGACCGCGTTCGTGGTCATGTGGGTCGTGTGGGTGTGGGAACCGATCGAAACCCGCGCCATCGCCTCCGAGGGCGGATTCTCCAAGGCCACACTCACCGGCGTGTTGACCACACTCGAGGCGCGCGGATTCGTGACCCGCGAAAAGAGCCCCCTCGACGGCCGACTGGTGTTGGTACGTCTGACCGACTCGGGTCGCGAACTAATGGAACAGTTGTTCCCCAAGTTCAACGCCATGGAAGAAGAAATTGTCTCCGGCTTGACCGCCGACGAAACCCAGACGCTGGCAACCCTGCTGCGCAAGGTCACGCAGTCCATCGAGGGCGACGACTAGTTCGAGTACGGCCCGTGCGCGCGGGCTTCATCCACAAAGCGGCGGAACAACGCCGCGTTCTGTGAATCGGTCGCCGCATTGTCCTCGGGGTGCCACTGCACTCCATAGGCCCACTGCCCGATGTCGTACCGCACCGCCTCGACGTGTCCCTCGACGGCTCTCGACACCACGGTGATGCGGTCGCCCAGTCGATCAATGGCCTGATGGTGGTAGCACGACGCCTCGATCTGGTCGCCCACAAGCCCCAGCTGGTCAAGGTCGGCGCCCACGGTGACGGTGTGGACGTGGTTGCGGTGATGCACGTCCATGTCCTGGACGAGGTTGCCGCCCAACACCGCGTTCGTCAGCTGGGTTCCACGACAAATCGTGAAGAGCGGGATGTCGGTGTCGATCACGAAACGGACGAGCGAGGCATCGGCCTGATCCTGCAACAGGTCCATGTCATAGAGAGCATCCGAGGCGGGGGCCTCGTTATAGAGAGACGGGTGAATGTCACCGCCACCGGGCATCAGCACGCCCGAGATCCCCTGCAGTCGTTCCGCCCAGTTCGAGTCCTCGACGGGAAGCAACATGACGGGGTCTCCGCCGGCGTTCCAGACTGATTCGGCCAGCGCACGGGCGGTCACGACGGCACGGTGACGCAGTGCCGAGGCGCTGTCCGAGAAGCGGGCGAGGATGGCAATGCGAGGGTGGGTCTCAGTGGTCACGATATTTCTCCCAAAATTTTGTGCGATGGACTGGCGCTGTGGGACTTCATACCCTAATCTAAATCATTAGTATCCGAATGATTTGAACAAGGGGGTTCGATGGAGCACTTCATCGAGGTTGCCGGAGCAACAATTGACACGCGTAACTTTATCAACGGCGAACGCGTGGCCACCGGCGACACCTTCGCCAACCACTCGCCCATCGACGGCACCTTCCTCGGAGACTTCCACCAGGCCGGCGAAACCGAAGTCAACGCCGCTGTCGAAGCAGCCCGCGCTGCATTCCCCGCCTGGGCAGCAATGGGTCCCGCCAAGCGCGGCGAACTGCTGCACAAGCTGGCCGACCTCGTCGAAGCCAACATCGAAACTCTCGCGATGATCGAAACCATGGACAACGGATCGCTGCTGCGTTCACACATCCGTGGCGTCATGCCCCGCGTCGCCATGAACATCCGCTTCTTTGCCGACTGGGCCATCAACAAGCTGCACCACCCCGCATT
>CAZRHP010000032.1:0-11184 GCA_964599975.1 uncultured Gulosibacter sp. | reverse complement strand
GCGGGAAACGGTTCCGTCCTCGAGCAGAACCTCGACCTCGACGGTCGGGTTGCCGCGCGAGTCGAGGATCTCGCGTGCGCCTACGGCTTCAATTGCTGACACTGTATTTCTCCTTATGTGGTGGTGTGCGTCAAAAAGTCTGTGGTTAAAGTCTAGGACGATGCGTCGATCGTTTTCCATGCGAGCGGTTCGCCCGGGTTCACGAAGGCGTAGCGCGTGTATCCGTCCCGTTCCAGCTGGGTCAGGATGGCGCGAACGTTCTTGGTCTTGGCGACCAGTCGAACCCGCGTTCCCTCGGCGACCAGCGCGCGCTTGTGTGCGAGGACGTCGTCGAGTCCCATCGCCGCGTCGTACACCAGAGCGGCCTGTGCCGTCTGGGTGTCGGCCGCGAGTTCGACCAGGTCGACGAGACGTTCGAAACCGAGGCTAAATCCGACCGCGGGAACATCGGTTCCCAGGAAGCGGCCGATCATGCCGTCGTAACGGCCTCCGCCACCGAGCGAGTAACCGAGTGCGGGGTGCGCGACCTCGAAGATTGCGCCCGTGTAATAGCCCATTCCCCGAACCAGGAAAGGGTCGAATTGCAACGAGGCGGTGCCGGCGACGGCCGTGGCGATGGTGACCAACGATTCCACGGCGTCCGGCGCGACACCGGCGGGAAGTGCGGCGAGGATTCCGTCGCGGGTTGCCTCTGCGGGGCCCGCGCTGGAGTTCAGATAGTCGGCAAATCGATCGACGCTGTCCGCTGCGGCGCCGCGTTCCCGCAGTTCCGCGACAACGCCGGGAACACCGATCTTGTCGAGCTTGTCGATGGTGATCAGAGTCGTTTCGTGGTCAGCGAAACCAAAGTGGTCCAACAGCCCGAACAGAATGCGACGGTCGTTGATACGAATCGTGGTGTCGGTGATGCCCAACGTCCGCAGTGTTTCGCTGGTCGCCGTGATCAATTCGATCTCGGCAAGCACCCCAGGTTCGCCGATGATGTCGATATCGCACTGCACGAATTGGCGGTAACGACCCTTCTGCGGGCGTTCGGCGCGCCACACGGGGGCGATTTGAATCGCACGAAAAACGGGCGCAAGTTCGGCGCGGTTGGTCGCGTAAAAACGGGCCAAGGGCACCGTTAGGTCATAGCGCAAGCCCATATCGCAGAGTTCGGAACCGTGCGTGGCGGAGTGAATGTCCTCGGCGGACAGTCCGCGACGCAGCACACCGAAGGCGAGTTTCTCATTGTCGCCACCGAGTCCCGCCGACAGGCGACTGGAGTCTTCCATGACCGGGGTCTCGATTTCGTCGAAGCCATGGAGGCGGTAGACGGAACGAATCGTCGACAACACGCGTTCACGCCGCGCCTTGTCGGCTGGAAGGAAGTCGCGCATTCCGCGGGGTGGGGTCACACTCGCCATGGGTTAATTCTTTCACGAACCGCCCCCGTTTCCGACCGCGCGGCAGAGGGGGTGCCGAAACTCCCGTTCGGTGGCACACTGAGGATATGACAACAACAGCGGCACGCATGTGGAAGCACTCAGTCAGCGAAATCACCTCGCTGTTCGGCGGCTCGATCTGGCCCGTCACACTCGGACTGATGCTGGCGCTCACTCTGCTGAGCACCGGACTGGGACTCACCGACTCCAGCCACATCGAGTACGGCCCCGACTTCAATCCCGGACGCAGTGCCACAACACTGACCGCACTGGTGGCACTCGTCATTGGACTCATCAGCGGACCCGTCGTGATGAATGGCGCCCGCAAGGACGACCAGGGTCCGGCATCCGTGGTGACGAACCTCGTCGTGGGTGTTGTTGTCGGCGGCAGTCTGGTGCTCGCCGCGCTGCCCGCGCTGCTGTGGGGCTTTTCGCAAAGCTCCCTGAGTTTTGGCGACATGTTCGCACTCGTCGCGACTCTGAAATTTGAGGTCCTCGCGGTCACCCTGATCAGCGCCATGATCCACGTCGCCATCGTGCGACGCGGGATCGCCACCGCCGTCAGTGGCGCAATTATTCTCGCGATTACCGTCGTACCCGCTGGTGTGTCCTCTCTGGCCGCAACGGTCAACGGCGTCGAACAGGTGGAAACCTACATCGGAATCGAGTGGACGGATGAAACGAAAACGGACCCCGACACGGGAATCGCCATCGACCCCATCTGCGCTAAACCCACCTACATGACCACATGGCAATCCGACCCCTCACGGACCTGGCAAATTCTGGCCATCTCTCCGCTCGTGACCCTGGCCGAATCGATCCCGGCATCCGTCATCAGCGATCACGGATTCTTCACGAGCGAAATGTACGGCGGAAACGGCGTCGAACGATTCTTCCCCTCGGACACGCTGTCGTCCCTGTCGACCGAGTTCCGTCAGGCGCAAAAACCCGTCCCCACCACCATCCTGCGTGACGAATGTGCGGCCGTGAAAAACGGCACCATGCTGGACTACGGGTACCCGGGCGAAATTTCTCCTGACTGGCAGGACGGGACCACGTCGGGGTATGGAATTGGAATCCTCACTCAGGCCGGCGTACTCGTTCTCGTGACGGGGAGTGCGGTCATTGCCCACCTGCGTCGCCGTCGCCCGCAGTAGCCGAGAACGCATCCGAGGCGCGCTCCGTGTTCATCCAACACTGGGGTTAGTCGCCCGATCCCACCGGTGACGCGGGGCTACTCCGCCTCGGTGATGCGACGGCGGACCGCAGCGCGCACCGCGCGTTCCGCCTCGAACCCCCGCGATTTGGCCGCGGCCACGACCTGCAACAGGAACTCTCCGAGTTCCGCCTCGGTGTCGGGAATATGTGCGGGCTCCACAGCGGAGTCCATTTTCCCCAGCACGGTGTCGGCCAATTGCAGGGCGGGCAGTCCGGCGGGAATACCCTCGAATCGACTCGTGCGCTCGGGCTTCTCGGCGGCCTTCCAACGCTCCCAGTTGGCGCTGACCTCGGCCGCGGTCGTCGCCGTCACATCGCCAAAAACGTGCGGGTGGCGGCCGACCATTTTGGTACGAGAAACCCGGGCAACATCCTCGATATCAAAAGGTTCGTGGGGATGGGCGCTCGCCAGATCGGCGTGAAACAGCACCTGGTACAGAACATCGCCCAGTTCCTCGAGCATGCCCTTCCTGTCCCCCGATTCGATGGCGTCGATCAGCTCGTGGGATTCCTCGACAAGGTACCGAACCAACGATTCGTGGGTCTGCTCGGCATCCCACGCACACCCGCCGGGACCACGCAGCCGGGCCATCACGGCGATCAGCTGGTCCAATTCGGGGTGCACGGAATCGTTCGTCATCAGTCTTCACCCAGCAGCGTCGTAATCACCGACGACACCCACTCGAGCAGGGCGTTGCCGTCCAGTTCGGGCAGCGGAATTAGGGCGGCATCCATTGCCGCGATGTATTTGGAACCGCGATACAACCGCGTCATCCGCATCTGACGCGAATCGGGAATCGCGCGACCGGCGACACGCAGGTTCGGGCCCACCGTCAGGACCTCGGTCAGCTCGGCGATCGCGGCTTGACGGCGCAGTCGGGCCACCAACGCGAGGGTCAGCACCTCGGCGGGAGGTTCGCCAAATCGGTCCCGCATCTCGTCCAGTTCACTGTCGATTGCGTCGGCGGGTGAATCGGGGAACGATGCCGCCGAGATCTTTTGATAGGCCTCGAGGCGCAGTCGCTCGGAATCGATGTAGTCCTCGGGGATTCGCGCATCGACGGGAATTTCGAGCCGCAATTCATCGCGTTCGTGGTGGACTTCGCCCTTGAATTCGCCGACGGCCTCGCCGATCAGACGCAGGTACAGGTCAAAACCGACCCCCTGAATGTGCCCGGCCTGTTCCGCGCCCAAAAGGTTGCCCGCGCCTCGTAATTCCAGGTCCTTCATGGCGATCTGCATTCCGCCACCCAGGTCGCTGTGCTGGGCAATGGTCTTCAGTCGTTCATACGCGGTTTCGCTCAGGGTGTGGCCGCGGTCGTACAGGAAATACGCATAGGCGCGCTCGCGGGAACGCCCCACTCGGCCACGCAGCTGGTGCAACTGCGACAGGCCGTATTTGTCGGCTCGGTCGATGATCAGCGTGTTGGCGTTCGGGACATCGAGGCCCGTCTCGACGATCGTCGTGGACACGAGTACGTCGTACTTCCGTTCCCAGAAATCGACCATCACCTGTTCGAGCTGGTTTTCCGACAGCTTGCCGTGCGCGACGGCGATGCGCGCCTCGGGAACCAATTCCGCCAGCTTGTTGGCCGTCGAATTGATGGTGGACACGCGGTTGTGGACGAAAAATACCTGACCCTCGCGCAGGAGTTCGCGGCGGATGGCCGCGGTGACCTGTTCATCCGTGTTCTCGCCCACATACGACAGAACGGGGTGTCGTTCCTCGGGAGGTGTGGCCAGGGTCGACATTTCGCGAATACCCGCGACCGCCATTTCGAGCGTCCGGGGAATCGGGGTCGCACTCATTGCCAGCACGTCGACGTTGTGCTTGAGCTTTTTCAGCTGGTCCTTGTGTTCGACGCCGAACCGCTGTTCCTCGTCGATAATCACAAGACCCAGGTCCTTGAACGACACGCTGCCGCCCAACAACCGGTGAGTGCCAATCACGACGTCCAACGAACCGTCGGCCAACGAATCGATGACGTGCTTCGCTTCCTTATCCGTCTGGAAACGCGACAACGGCGCGAGGGTGACGGGGAAACCGCTAAACCGTTCGCGGAAAGTTTCCGTGTGTTGGCGCACCAACAGCGTGGTCGGCACGATGATTGCGACCTGTTTGCCCGACATGACCGCCTTGAACGCCGCACGAATCGCGACCTCCGTCTTACCGAACCCCACATCACCCGCCAGCAAACGATCCATGGGCACCGAACGCTCCATGTCGGCCTTGATTTCGTCAATCGTGGTCAGCTGGTCTTCGGTTTCGGCGTACGGGAACGCATCCTCCAGTTCGCGTTGCCAGGGGGTGTCCGGCGGGAACGCAAAGCCGACGGCGCTTTGCCGGGCCGCATACAGCTTGACGAGTTCGACGGCAATGTCCCGCACCGCCTTGCGCGCACGGCCCTTGGTTGTCGACCAGTCCGAACCGCCCATCTTGGACAGGGTCGGGTCCTCGCCGCCGACATACCGCGTCAGCAACCCCAACTGGTCGGTGGGCACATACAGCTTGTCGCCGGGGTAGCCGCGCTTGCTGGGCGCGTACTCGATGACGAGGTACTCGCGCTTCGACTTCTTTTTTGCGGTGCCACTGCCCGTCACGATTTCGCGTTCGACCAATTCGAGGAACTTGCCGATGCCGTGCGTGTCATGCACCACGTAGTCGCCCTTGGCCAAAGCCAACGGGTCGACGGTGTTTTTGCGTCGCGTCGCCAACTTGGTGTCGGCCCGGGCGCCTCGATGTTCGCGACGGCCAAAGAATTCGGCCTCAGACACCAACACACAGTTCAGCCCGGGGACGTCCACACCGTGTTCGATGCTGCCCTTCACGAGATAACAGACACCGGGTTCCAGCTCGGCGGGGGCACGGTCAACGATGCGGCCCGCAAACCCGGCCTCGGCGATCATGTCCCGCGCGCGTTCCAACAAGCCCTGGCCCGCGATAACGACGGCGACCCGGTTACCCGAGGCGAGCCTCGACCCCACGAAATTGACGGCACCATCCGGGTCGCCGGCAAACGATGGAATCGCGTGGGATTCGGCACGTTCCTCGAGCCCGCTGTCAAACGTGGTGATCGTGAAATAGTCGCGCTCGGCGATGGCCGCACGGAATTCGTCCAGCCCGATGAAATCCGAGGCGCCCAGATCGATTGGGGCCTCGGCACCGTGCGCGGCAATTTGCCATGCGGCGCCCAAGAATTCGCGGTTCGTTTCGCGCAGGCTTTCGGCACGTGCCCGCACCTTTTCGGGCGACAACACGACGACAGTGGCGGTGCGGTCGAAATAGTCGGTCAACGGCACGACGCGTTCCACCAAGGCGGGCAACAACGATTCCATGCCAGACACCGGGATTCCCTCGGAGATGGGGTCGGTCATGGACCGCAGCGACGGGACGGTGTCGCCCAACAACTTTGCTCGGTTGCGCACGTCGGCGTTCAGCGGGATTTCGCGGACCGGCAGGCACTCGATCCGCGCGATCGGCAACAACGAACGCTGATCGGCGACCGAAAATTCGCGCATCTCGTCAATTTCGTCGCCAAAGAAATCCACACGCACGGGGTGGTGCGCCAGCGGCGGGAACACGTCGAGGATGCCTCCGCGCACCGCAATCTCGCCTCGGCGCGTGACCATGTCGACGCGCTGATAGCCGGCCTCGAGCAACCCACGGGTTGTACCCAGCAGGTCGGCTCGGCCACCGACAGCCAACGAAATCGTCCGCGCGTCCGTCAGGTCAGCCGACAACGGCTGCAGGGCGGCACGGACACTGGCAATCACCACAAGGCTCGCAATACCGTTCCACGCGTGCAGCTCACGCAACACCGCAAACCGGGTGCCCACCGTCTCGCTCGACGGGCTCAACCGCTCATACGGCAGGGTCTCCCACGAGGGGAACACGACGGCGCGCACACCCCAGGTTCCCAGGGACTCGCGCAGCGCCTCGGCCTCGCGGCCCGTTGCCGTCACCACCAAAACGACCCGCGGCGTCGCACACAGTGCCGCCAGCGCGGGGGCGCGAAGCCCGTCCTCCATCGACAGCGCGGGTCCGCGCAACGTATGCCACATCGGCTCGAAAGTGGGGGTCAAATCGGCGAGGCTCACCCACCGATTCTAGCGACGCGACCCCCTACGGCTTCGCGGTGTGCACGTGCAGCTGTGCGGACGACAACCCGTCGACAACGAGGCGCTCCACAGCGTCACACGCATCGACGACGAGGTGCGGCAAGACCTCGCGTTCCTGCTTCGAAAAGGATTCCAACACATGGTCGGAGGCGTCCTTACGGCCGGCAGGTCGACCGACGCCCACACGGACCCGCAAGAAATCGGGGCCAATCGCCCCCATGATGGACCGCACGCCGTTCTGGCCACCGTGGCCACCGCCCAGCTTCAGGCGGACCGTGTCAAACGGAATGTCGATGTCGTCGTGGATCACAATCACACGTTCGGGTGCGACATCAAAATATTTCACCAGCGCACCCACCGGGCCGCCGGACGTGTTCATGTAGCTCAACGTGGTGGCCACAATGATTTTGTCGGTACCGGGGCGAAAACGGCCCTCGGCGACCATCGCATTGGCTTTGTGTCGTTTCAACGACAGGCGCAGGTCGGCGCACAACTGCGCAACAACCATGTGCCCCACATTATGCCGATGCGTGGCGTAGTCAGGCCCGGGGTTACCGAGCCCGACAATCAGCCACGCATCAGACATTATGTGTAACCGAATTACTCGGCGGCAGCTACCTCGGCAGCGTGTGCAGCGGGTGCGGCAACGATGCTGACGATGATGGTCTCGACGGGGAGGTGCAGCTTGGCGTCAGCGGGCAGTGCGATGTCGCCTGCGGTGACGTGAGCGTGCTCCTTCAGACCGGTGACATCAACCGAGATGGTCTCGGGGATGTGCAGTGCTTCTGCCTCAACCGAGATCACGGCGTGGTCGAGAACTGCGATTGCGCCCGAGAAGGGAGTGCCGGTGACGTGAACGGGAACGTTAACGGTCACGGTCTCACCCTTGGTGACAACGAGCAGGTCGAGGTGTTCGATGATCTGGCGTACGGGGTCCTTCTGAACGTCCTTGACGAGCACGAGGTGCTTGTCCTTGCCGACGGTCAGCTCGATGATCGGGTTCTTGTGACGAACCAGCAGGGTGGTCTCGTGGTTGGGAAGGGTCACGTGAACGGGTGCCCCGCCGTGGCCGTAAATGACGGCAGGGATCTGGCCGGCAGCGCGCAGCTTGCGTGCTGCACCCTTGCCGAAGTTGGTGCGAAGTTCGCCCACCATTGCGTGTGATTCAGACATAGTTATTGCCTCCGTGTAGAGGGGCAGGGCCCCTGATGTTTTCTACTCGAACGCCGGAAAGCGTGAGGAAAGACAGGTGCCGTTCCACCGCGTCGATTACGGGAACAGGTGTTCCCCTCGCCGAAGTTCACCTCCAGCATACCCGATAGGCTAGGAACACAATTTCGGCAAGGAGATTACAGATGTCACAGGCAAATATTGGTGTTGTAGGGCTCGCAGTAATGGGCTCAAACTTGGCTCGCAACCTGGCAAGCCGCGAGGGAAACACCGTCGCCGTGTACAACCGTTCTTTCGACAAGACCGAAGCACTGGTGTCGGCTCACCCCGAAGCAAACTTTGTGTCCACCCGCACCGTTCAGGAATTTGCGGACAGCCTGTCCAAGCCCCGCACCGCCATCATCATGGTCAAGGCTGGTGCCGGCACCGACGCCGTCATCGACCAGTTGTGCGAAGTTTTCGAACCCGGCGACATCATCGTTGACGGTGGAAACGCGCTGTTCACCGACACCATCCGCCGCGAAAAGGCAGTACGCGAGACCGGCATCAACTTTGTCGGCGCCGGAATCTCGGGCGGCGAAGAGGGCGCACTGACCGGCCCCTCGATCATGCCCGGCGGCTCGGCAGAAGCCTGGGACACCCTGGGACCGATCCTGCGGTCCATCGCCGCGATCGCCGAGGGCGAGCCTTGTGTCACTCACGTCGGAACCGACGGCGCGGGACACTTTGTCAAGATGATTCACAACGGCATCGAGTACGCCGACATGCAGCTGATTGCCGAGGCCTACGACCTCATCCGCCGCGGCACGGGCAAGACCCCCGCGCAGATTGCCGACATCTTTGTCGAATGGAACAAGGGCGAACTCGAGTCGTACCTGATCGAAATCACCGCCGAGGTTCTGCGCCAGGTCGACGCGGCTACCGGCAACCCGTTGGTGGACGTCATCGTCGATGAGGCCGGCAGCAAGGGCACCGGAGTGTGGACCGTCCAGACCGCGCTGTCGCTGGGCACCCCGGTGTCGGGCATCGCCGAGGCCGTGTTCGCCCGCGGACTCAGCTCGCACCCCGAACAGCGTGCGCTGGCCGGCAACTTCCCCGGACCCGACAGCTTCACCGTTGCCGACGAAACCGCCTTCATCGAGGACGTTCGCCAGGCACTCTACGCATCCAAGATCGTCGCGTATTCGCAGGGCTTTGACGCCATCCGTGCCGGAGCCGCCGAATATAACTGGAACATCAACCTGGGCGAGGTCGCGCGCATCTGGCGCGGCGGCTGCATCATTCGCGCACAGTTCCTCAACCGCATCACCGAGGCCTACCGTGCTGACGAGACCCTGGCACTGCTGATGGCTGCACCGTACTTTGCCGACGCTGTCGCCACCTCGCAGGCCGCATGGCGCCGCGTGGTTGTTGCCGCCACCGAGGCCGGCATCCCCGCGCCCGCGTTCTCGTCGTCGCTGTCGTACTACGACGGACTGCGCGCCGACCGCCTGCCCGCCGCCGTGGTGCAGGGCCAGCGTGACTTCTTTGGCGCCCACACCTACCGCCGCGTCGACAAGGACGGCACCTTCCACACCCAGTGGTCGGGCGACCGCACCGAAATCTCGGCCGTCGACACCCACTAGACGACGAGGCTCGGCGCATGTCGGACGCACAACCACCCCTCGGGGCCGACAGGTTCCGCGATTTTGTGGCGGGCCGCCGTAGCACCCGGGATTTTCACCCCACCGCCGTCAGCGCAGAGATAATCGATGCGCTGTTGACCGACGCGATGACCGCACCCAGCTGGTCAAACACCCGGCCCTACATGGTCGCCGTGGCGTCGGGGCCGGCGCGTGACCGGATCGCCGCAGAGTTCACGAGGCGCTGGGACGACGGCAGTGCCGCGCTACGCGGCAGCTGGTGGCGCAAGGCACTGTTCGCATTACGCGGCGGGCTGCCCCGTTCCGACTATCGAATCCTTCGTCGTTATCCCACCGACCTGCAGCCCCGCAGTCACAAAATTGGCCGTGACATGTACGCACACCTGGGGGTCGATCGTGCTGACCGTGCCGGTCGCGACGCCCAGTGGCGGCGCAACTTTGACTTCTTTGGCGCACCCGTCGAACTGTTTGTGTTTGTCCACGGCGGGCTGGACCCGTTCTCGGCATCCGACGCGGGGCTGTTCATGCAAAACCTCATGTTGTCGGCCCATGCCCGCGGGCTCGGCACATGCGCACAAGGCGCCGCCGCCGTGTGGCCCGACGTGGTGCGCGCCGAATTCGATGTTCCCCCGCACTACAAACTGCTGTGCGGAATCGCAGTGGGCTACCCCACCGACGCACCCATCAACACCTTCGGCGCCGAACGGCTTCCCGTGTCGGAGATCACGGTGCCGCCGCGCGTTCCTCGGTAACGTCACCACAATCGAGCGGACACGAACCCCGCTCGTGTCAAGCTGAATTCCGCCCAATGCACCAAACCCCGCCACCCTCGGGGTGACGGGGCTCGAAAAAAGTGGTGGCTAGGCGGCGCCGTCGAACATCGAGGTGACCGAACCGTCGCCGAATACCTCGCGGATGGCCCCGGCGATGGTCGGCGCAATCGAGAGGACCTCGAGGCGGTCCCAACGCTTGTCCTCGGGAATCGGCAGGGTGTCGGTGACGACGACCTTGTCGATGAACTCGGACTGCAGGATTTCTGTTGCGGGGTCGCTGAACACGGCGTGGGTTGCGGCGACGACGACGCCCTTGGCACCGGCCTTCTTCAGGGCTTCGGCGGCCTTGACGATGGTGCGACCGGTGTCGATCAGGTCGTCAACGAGCAGACAAACGCGGCCCTCGACCTGACCGACGATTTCGTGCACCGAGACCTGGTTGGGCACGAAGGGGTCGCGACGCTTGTGGATGATGGCCAGAGGCGCACCCAGCTTGTCGCTCCAGACATCGGCCACGCGCACACGACCCATGTCGGGGCTGACCACGGTCAGAGTTTCGGGGTCAAGCTGCGCACGGAAGTGCTCGAGCAGGACGGGCATGGCAAACAGGTGGTCAAAGGGGCCGTCAAAGAAGCCCTGGATCTGTGATGCGTGGATGTCGATTGACATGATGCGGTCGGCGCCGGCGGTCTTGAACAGGTCGGCGACGAGACGGGCCGAGATGGGCTCGCGACCGCGACCCTTCTTGTCCTGGCGGGCGTAAGGGAAGAACGGGGCAACCACGGTGATGCGCTTGGCGCTGGCGCGCTTCAGAGCGTCCACCATGATGAGCTGTTC
>CAZRHP010000031.1:0-11402 GCA_964599975.1 uncultured Gulosibacter sp. | reverse complement strand
CGATGACGAGAGTCCCCACAACTCCCAGGACGACCAGCGGGTTCATCGGGCGCTTCGGTTTGGCGGGTGCGGCGGTCGGTTCCGTCATCGATTCGCTCCTCTCAGTCCTGTGTCGGGTTCGAGCCGACTACGAGGTTCGAACTCGTGACCTTCTGTTTACAAGACAGATGCTCTACCAGCTGAGCTAAGTCGGCGTTGTGTGGACGTGTTCTAGGTTACCCGAGGCCCGAGACCCGCACGTCCACACAGTGTGAACCGCCCGACCGAACCACACGGCTCGACCAGGCGGTTCGAGGTTTTACTGGCTGAATTCCTGACCAGCAGCCGCCATGACGGCCTGCAGGAATTCGTCCTTGTTGAAGGGGTAGCTGTACTCGTACAGCGTGCCGTCGATCAACACGGTGGGCGTGCCGGTGACTGTCGAGATCGTGAAGTTGTTTCCGACAATTCCGCCGCTCAGAGCACGTTCGGTCGATGCCTTGGTCCAGGCCTTGAATTCCTTCGTGTCGACACAGCTGTCGATGGTCCCAGCGGGCACACCGGCTTCTGTTGCCAGAGTCAGCAATTTTTCGTCGGTCAGACCAGGCCCACCCTCGGTTGGCTGGTTTGCGAACAGAACTTCGTTAAACGCAAAGAAATTGTTGGGCGAGTAGTTTGCCACACAGGCAGCGGCATTAGCCGCGCGGGTGGAATACTGTGTTCCCGCCGACTGGTTGTCGAGGAACGCGATGGGTCGGAATTCGACGGTGGCGGCCCCGGACTCGATGATGTCGCGGATGACCGAGCCGTTCTCGGCTTCGAAAGCGCCACAGATGGGGCACATGTAGTCAACATAAAGAGTGACTTCGACGACACCCTCAGGGTTGGCGGGCTGCGCAGTGGGCTTGCCGTCGGCGGGGATTGCCTCGGTGGTCGCGGCGACGAGGCCAGAACCGATGCGAATTCCATCGCTGCCCATGTGCAGCGGGCCGGGGCCGGCGGGCTTGAACGCGGTCATCATGACGGCGGCGATTGCGACGATGACACCGGCGGCGAGCAGGCCGAGGCCGCCCTGAACGAGGATCTTGTTACGGCGGGCCGTCTTGCCCTGCTGAGCCTGGATGCTGCGGGCTGCCTCACGGGCTGCGGCGCGGGCCTCGTTCTTGTCGTGGCTCTGAGCGTTCATGGTGTGTCCTTTTGCTGGCAGCGTATTTCGCTGGGAGTTTCGGTGCAACCTGTCCATCGTACCCGCGGGTCTGGGTGTGCGCATTTTTGTTGGGCGCATTCATAGGTTCGGTGCCATAATTGAAGAAGCACCCAACGGTGGGTGTGTTCCATCACAACGGATCGTTCGGCTCGTACCTGCCGATGAAGGAGAAATACCGTGGCTAGTGTCACTTTTGAAAAGGCAACCCGCCTGTACCCGGGCACCCCTCGCCCCGCCGTCAACGCCATTGACCTCGACATCAAGGACGGCGAGTTCCTCGTCCTCGTTGGCCCCTCGGGTTGTGGCAAGTCGACCACCCTGCGCATGCTCGCCGGCCTCGAAGAGGTAAACGGCGGCCGCATCCTGATCGGTGACCGTGATGTCA
This sequence comes from uncultured Gulosibacter sp., assembly GCA_964599975.1. Lineage (GTDB taxonomy): Bacteria > Actinomycetota > Actinomycetes > Actinomycetales > Microbacteriaceae > MWH-TA3. The sequence continues at coordinate 9,831 of CAZRHP010000031.1, read as the reverse complement.
CCAACGTGGCCCCCAAGGACCGCGACATCGCCATGGTTTTCCAGAACTACGCGCTGTACCCCCACATGACCGTTGCCGAGAACATGGGCTTTGCCCTGAAGATCGCCGGTGTGGACAAGGCCGAACGCGCCGCTCGCGTGCTCGAAGCCGCCAAGCTGCTGGACCTGGAGCCCTACCTTGACCGCAAGCCCAAGGCCCTGTCCGGTGGTCAGCGTCAGCGAGTGGCCATGGGCCGCGCTATCGTGCGTCAGCCCCAGGTCTTCCTCATGGACGAACCGCTGTCGAACCTCGACGCCAAACTGCGCGTCCAGACCCGCACCCAGATTGCGTCGCTGCAGCGCCGCCTGGGCGTCACCACCGTGTATGTGACCCACGACCAGACCGAAGCGTTGACCATGGGTGACCGTATCGCCGTTCTGAAGGATGGTGACCTGCAGCAGGTCGGCACCCCTCGCGACTTGTACGAGGCTCCTGCGAACGTGTTCGTGGCCGGTTTTATCGGTTCGCCCGCGATGAACTTGTTCCCCGCCGAGATTACGGATAGTGGAGTGAAGTTCGGTTCTGCTGTCGCGAAGGTTCCTGCCGATGTGACCGCTGCCGCTGTGAGCTCGAAGGTAATCGTGGGTGTTCGCCCTGAGGATGTCGAGATCAAGAAGTCGGGCGACGGACTCGAGGTCGTCATTGACGTCGTCGAGGAACTCGGCGCTGACGGTTACCTGTATGGCACCGCTCAGTCGGCTGGTGCTTCGGTCGACGTCGTGATTCGTGTCGATGGCCGCAACCCCCCCGTTGCCGGCGACACGGTGATCATCGTCCCCAAGCCCGCTCACGTTCACGTTTTCGATGCCGACTCGGGCCTTCGCCTGGGTTCGTCGCGCGTCGAGCACTAAACGCACTGCACGGTCGGGGTGAACTTCGGTTTGCCCCGACTTTGCTGTTTACTCGTACTGTGACTCCACCACCCACAATTACGGGCCCTCGCAGCACCGAACTTTCGACTCTTCCCTGGGATTTGCCGTTGGAGGAATGGCCGGACGAGGTTCTGGTCGCCCTGCCTCGCGGTATTTCACGGCACATCGTGCGTTTCGTTCAAGCCGGTGAGGATATAGCCGCGGTGAAAGAGACGATTCCCGCGATGGCGCAGCGTGAGTTCGACCTGTTACGGCGCCTGCGCAAACTCGACATTCCCACGGTCAAACCGATGGCGGTGGTGACGGGCAGGGTTGCCCCTGACGGGAACGAACTTCCCGCCTGTTTGATTACGAAGCACCTGCGTTTTTCGATGCCGTACCGTGCGGTTTTTTCCCAGACGTTGCGCGCCGACACGGCCACACGCTTCGTGGACGCCTTGTCCGTGTTGTTGGTGCGTTTGCACCTTGCCGGTTTTTATTGGGGCGACGTGTCGTTGTCGAATGTGTTGTTCCGGCGTGATGCTGGTTCGTTTGCCGCATACCTTGTCGACGCTGAAACGGGTGAGCTGATCGACGGAATGCTGTCGGACGGCCAGCGTGCGAACGATATCGAGGTGGCGCGGGTCAATATCGCTGGTGAGCTGTTGGACCTCGAGGCCGGCGGCCGACTGGACGAGAGCATCGACGCGGTCGAATTGGCGAACAAGTTTGTGGCCAGTTACGAGAACCTGTGGCACGAATTGACGGACTGGGACACGTTCGACAGTTGGGACACATGGCGCGTTACCGATCGAATCCAACGCCTCAACGAACTGGGGTTCGACATCGAAGAAATTTCGTTGACCACCGAGGCGGGCACTAACCGTGTGCGGGTGAAGCCAAAGGTGGTGGATGCGGGCCATCACGCACGTCGCTTGATGCGGTTGACCGGTGTGGATGCCGAAGAAAACCAGGCCCGTCGATTGTTGAACGATGTGGATCAGTTCATTGCCCGACGCGGCAACGGTTCGTCGCCCGAACACGAAGACCGGCTGGCACACGAATGGCTGACCACCGTGTTCGAGCCCGTTGTCGAGTCAATCCCCCGTGACTTGCGCGGAAAATTGGACGGGCCGCAGGTGTTCCATGAACTGTTGGAGCACCGCTATTACATGTCGAAGCAGCGGGATGCCGAAGTTTCTCTGTCCGAAGCCGTTTCCTCGTATGTGGAGACAATCTTGCCGTTCCGCCGTGACGAGGAAGCCCTATTCACTCCCGCGACCGAGGTTATTTCACTGCCGAAGGACTCGGACTGGCGCGATCTGATTTAGTCCACAACATATTCACTCGCCGCGCCACCAAGGAGGAAGACGCCTGAACCGGATTGGTTGCAGGTATTAGCGGCTGTGGCCCTCGCGGCGCATGGCGACCTCGTACAGCGCGAGTGAGGTGGCGATGCCAGCGTTGAGCGACTCGGTTGCCTTCGAGATTGGAATCGACACGATGGCGTCGCAAGTTTCGGACACCAGGCGCGACAGACCCTTGCCCTCGCTGCCAACAACAATCAGCAGCGGGCGGTCCGAAATTTCGAGCTCGGGAAGCAACATGTCGCCGTCGCCGTCGAGGCCGATGACAAATACGCCGCGTTCCTTGAACGCTTTGATGGTTTGGGTGAGGTTGCTGGCCATGGCGACGGGCGTGCGGGCCGCGGCACCGGCCGAGGTCTTCCATGCGGCGGCGTTGACTCCCACCGAGCGGCGCTGGGGCAGGATGATGCCGTGCCCACCGAATGCAGCGGTGGTGCGGATGATGGCACCAAGGTTGCGAGGGTCGGTGATGCCGTCCAGCGCGACGAACAGCGGGGTTTGGCCTCGGTCCTCGACGGTGTCGAGAAGGTCCATGGGGTGTGCGTACGAGTACGGCGGGATAGCCAAGGCAATGCCCTGGTGGACCGAGCCTTCGCTGACGAGTCGGTCCATTTCGGGTCGCATGATCTCGAGGATCGCGATGCCCTTCTTGGTGGCCAAAGCCAACGATTCCTTGACGCGGTCATCAAATTCGACGCGTGCTGCAATGTACAGGGTGGTTGCGGGCACTCCAGTGCGCAGGGCCTCGAGTACCGAGTTGCGGCCGTTGATGATTTCTTGGTCAGCGTTCTTCACCTTGGGTGCGCGGCGCTGTCCGGTGCCGTTGGCGTCTTTTCCGTGGCGGGCGCGAGCAGCTTCGAGGCGTTCCTTGGCGAGCTTGCGCTGGCCGGCGGGGTGCCACGAACGGTCTTCGGCTTTCGGGGTCGGGCCGCGACCTTCCAGCGCGCGACGGCCGTTGCCGCCGGTTCCCTTCAGTGGTCCTTTGCCGCCCTTTGCGGCGCCGGGTCGTCCTGGCTTAGCCATTGATGCTCCATCGAGTGTTGTCGGTTCCGTCTTCCAATACGATGCCAGCCGACTCAAAGTCATCGCGAATTCTGTCTGCCACTGCCCAGTCTTTACGTTCGCGAGCTGCGTGGCGTTCGGCGAGTAGCCGCTCAATAAGAGTACCCAAGGCGGCGCGATATTCGTTACCCCCGATGTCTCCGGCGGGAGTGAGACCCAGGACATCGACCATTGCAGCGACTTCACTGGCCCGCGCCGTGGCCGCAGCAGCGTCTCCTGCATCGAGCGCACTGTTACCCGCACGAACGGTGTCATGCAACACCGCGAGCGCCGCGGGGATCGACAGGTCGTCATCCATCGCGGCGGCAAAAGCGTCGGGGACGGCGGTGGGCGCAACACGGTCGGCGGTGCGTTCGAGGAAACCGCGGATGCGGTCCCACGCGGACCGGGCTTCATCCAACGACCCGTCGTGCACGTCCATAACCGATCGGTAGTGCGAGGCGGCGAGGAAGTAGCGCACCACGAGCGGGTCATTGGCGTCGAGGATGTCGCTGGCACCAATCACGTTGCCGATGGATTTGGACATTTTCTGCCCCGCGACGGTGACGAGGCCGTTGTGCAACCAGGTGGTGGCAAACCCGTGCCCTGCGGCCCGCGATTGTGCGAGTTCGTTTTCGTGGTGTGGGAACCGCAAGTCCAGCCCGCCGCCGTGGATGTCGAAGCTTTCGCCCAAATATTTGGTCGCCATGGCCGAGCACTCGATGTGCCATCCGGGTCGTCCGGCGCCCCACGGGGATTCCCATGACGCTGTGGCGGGTTCGTCCGCTTTCCGGCCCTTCCACAGTGCAAAATCTCGTGGGTCGCGCTTTGCGCGGTCCGGTGCCGCGGCATCGTCTTGCAGTGCGTCGGGCGATTGGCGGGTCAGCTGTCCGTAGTCAGGCCAGGACTGCACATCGAAGTAGACATCGCCGCTGCCGTCGGTGGCCGCATAGGCGTGACCCCGATCGATGAGCAGCTGGATGATGGCGTGCATTTCGCCGATGTGCCCGGTGGCGCGGGGTTCATAGGTGGGTGCTTCGATTCCCAGCCGGGTCGCGCTGGTGCGGAATTCGTTTTCGATTCGATAGGCCAGTGCCCACCATTCCTCGCCGGTGGCCACAGCGAGGATTTTGTCGTCGATGTCGGTGACGTTGCGCACGAGCGTCACATCGTATCCGCGATACGCGAACCAGCGACGCCACAGGTCGTACGCAAGCGCACTGCGCAGGTGACCGATGTGGGGCGCGGACTGGACGGTGGGTCCACACACATAGATCCCCACCTGACCGGCTACACGCGGCGTGAAGTCGACGAGCGACTGGGTGAGGGTATCAAAGAGGCGGATTGGCACGGTTCTAGGATACCGAGCGAATGGGCTACAGCACGTGGGCAACGGCGATGGCGGCCAAGCCCTGGCCCTCGCCTGTGAGCCCCATTCCGTCGGTGGTTGTGGCGGTCACCGATACGGGTGCGCCCACGATGGCGGTCAGTGCGTCTTCCAGTTCGATGCGTCGTGGCCCGATTTTGGGGCTGTTTCCAATGATTTGGACGGATACGGATGTGACGGTGTGCCCGGCCTCGGTCAACAGCTCGAGTGCGCCGGTGATGAAGACTTCGCCGCGAGCTCCCGCGTAGCGTGGGTCGTCGGTGCCGAATCGGCTTCCGATGTCCCCAAGTCGCCCTGCGGACAGCAACGCGTCGGTGATCGCGTGGGCCACGACGTCGCCGTCGGAGTGTCCGGCGAGCCCCGGGTGTCCCGGCCATTCGAGAGTTCCCAACCACAGTGGTTCGGCAGCGTCAAATCGGTGGGCGTCCGTCCCCACACCAACTCGCATCTGGGCCTGATCGGCAACGAGGTCTTGGGGTGTGGTGATTTTGGCGGACACGTGGTCACCGTCAACCACACGCACAGTGCCGCCCACGGAACGCCACAGCGTGGCATCGTCGGTGAATTCGTCAGAATTGTCGGCAACGAGGCGCGCGAATCGTTCACCGGGGAAGGCCTGCGGTGTTTGCACCCGGCGCAGACCGTCGCGGTGTGGTGATCCGGCGACAACCTCGCCATCGACCTGCACCGTGGTGTCGACCACGGGAAGCACCGGAATCGCGGCGTCGTCGGTGTCGACTACTGATGCGATGACTCGCTGGAACACGTCGAGCGGAGCCCAGGGTCGTGCCACATCGTGGACAACGATGACGTCGACGTCGGGCAGGGCCGCGACGGCTTGGCGAACGCTGTGGGTACGAGTGGTTCCGCCCGGTACGACGGTGGCGGGAACCCCGGAGTCGGCACAGATCTGTGCCGCGACATCGAGGTGAGTGAACGGGGCGGCCACCGCTATGGCGGTCGCGTCAAGCCCCGAGGCGACGCGAAGCGAGTGTTCCAGCAGGGTGACGCCGCCGATTTCGACGAAGGCCTTGGGGATTCCCCGGCCCAGTCGCGTGCCGGAACCTGCGGCAACAAGAACCAACCCGACGGTGGCCATGATTAGCTCGCGAGGACCTCGTCGAGGCGAGCCGACGCGCGTTCCTCGTCGGTCTTCTCGGCCAGGGCGAGCTCCGAGATCAAGATCTGGCGCGCCTTGGCAAGCATGCGCTTCTCGCCGGCACTGAGGCCGCGGTCCTGTTCGCGGCGCCACAGGTCACGCACGACCTCGGACACCTTGATGACGTCGCCCGATGCCAGCTTTTCCAGGTTAGCCTTGTAACGACGCGACCAGTTGGTGGGTTCTTCGATGAAGGGCTCGCGCAGGACGCCGAACACACGCTCGAGGCCTTCCTGGTCGATGACGTCGCGAACACCGACTTCTTCCACACTGGTTTCGGGGACCTCGATGGTCAGCTCGCCCTGGGCGACCTTGAGCTTGAGGAACCGAGCGTCCTCGCCGCGGAACTTGCGAGTCGTGATTTCAATGATCTTTGCCGCACCGTGGTGGGGGTAAACAACGGTCTCGCCGACTACAAACGCCATGGAACTTCCCTTCGAAGAAACTCAATTTTACCACAGGAAGTGGCCTTAAGTCCCGAGACAGATTTGTGGGCCTCCGCTAGGATTACAACAGGAAACGCCCTGTAGGGCCTGGACGAAGGATTTTCCGTGAAGCTCCGTACGCTCGCACTCGCAGCACTCGCATCGGCATTCGTATTCGGCACCGCCGGCTGCGGCATGATCACCCCCGTCGGCACCGCAGTTCAGGCAAACGAGGACCTCACCAGCGACGGACAGAACGCACAGGACGACGACGTCGCGATCCGTAACGCCATCCTCGTATCGAACAACGAGGGCCAGCTGTCGCTGTCGGTCAGCTTTGTCAACGACGGTGCAACCCAGGTCGCGAACATTAGCCTCAACGGCCAGTTGGCACAGTTCGAAGCCACCCCCGGCATCTCGAAGACCGAGCCCGGTGACGTCATCTTCCTGTCGGATGTCATGCCCGGCGACCTGATTGATGTCGAATTCCAGATCGGCACCGGCAACGGCGTCACCGTCACGGTTCCCGTGCTCGACGGTGAACTGCCCGAGTACGCCGACTTTGCGGCTGTACCCGCAGTAGTCCCCGCCGCCTAAATATTTTCGAGGCGGTAGCCCAGCCCACGTACAGTGGTCAACAGCACCGGCTCTTTAGGGTCCACCTCGATCTTTGATCGCACTCGCTTGATGTGTACATCGAGGGTCTTGGTGTCACCGAAATAGTCGCTGCCCCAGACGCGGTCAATCAACTGGCCGCGGGTCAGTACGCGACCCGGGTTGCGCAGGAAGTACTCCAACAGGTCGAATTCCTTCAGCGGCATGGATACCGCCACGCCATCAACCGTGACCTTGTGGCGTTCGACGTCCATCGAGATGCGGCCGACGGTCAGCGCGTCGGCGGTGTGGTTGTCGGCCTCGACGAGCTTGCGACGCACGACGGCCTTGATTCGAGCCAGCAGCTCGCTGGAACGGTAGGGCTTGGTCACATAGTCGTCGGCGCCCAGTTCGAGCCCCACGACGATATCGACCTCGGTGTCCTTGGCCGTCAGCATAATGATCGGAATGTTCGACGTCTTGCGCACCTCGCGGCACACATCGATGCCCGACACAACCGGCAGCATGAGGTCCAGCAGGATCAGGTCGAATCCGCCCTTGGCAAACTCGGTCAACGCCTTCTGCCCGTCGTCCGCGATGACCGTCTCGTAACCGTCACGCTCGAGCAGGATCGCCAACGGTTCGCTCAGCGATTCCTGGTCCTCAACCAACAGAATTCGGGTCATCAGGCCAGCTCCTCGTATTCGGGTTCGATCTCGATTTCGCCATCGATGTGGCGGGGAAGAATGATGGTGAACGTCGTGCCCTTGCCCACCTGGGACCACACGCGCACATCGCCGCCGTGTCCCTGGATGATGTGCTTGACGATGGCGAGGCCCAGTCCCGTGCCCCCCGTATTCCGGTGCCTGGCGGGGTCGGTGCGATAGAAGCGTTCAAAGACGCGCGCCAATTCGTCCTCGGGGATTCCAACACCGTTGTCGGCCACGCTGATCTCTACGGTCGCCTCGCGCACATCGACACCGATGCCGACATTGCCGCCAACGTTTGAATAGTTGATGGCGTTGGACACGAGGTTCGAGATGGCGATGTTCAACAGTTCTTTGTTGCCCATAACCCGGACGTTGGGGAACTTCATGACCTTGACGCCGACGTCCCGCGCATCTGCCAAACCCTGCGATGCGTCGACAGCCGATTGGACCATATCCCGCACCTTGGTGACCTCGCTGAGCGAGTCAGCGTCCAGCGACTGCACGACGGACAGTCGGATGATGTCGTTCGTCAAGCGGGCAAGTCGCTGGCTTTCATCGCCAATCTTTTTCGCGAATTTGACGACCTTGGGGTGGCCCTCTGCCAAGCCCTCGATGGCTTCGGACATCAGGCTGATCGCGCCAATTGGGGTCTTCAGTTCGTGGGACACGTTGGCGACGAAGTCACGCCGCATCTGTTCGAGTCGCTGCGTTTCGGACAGGTCATTCACGGACACCAGCAGGAATCCCCCGTCGAAGGGTGCGACGGTGATGCGCAACGGCAAACCACGATCGGTCCCCTCGTCCACCCGCACCTCGATGTCGCGCGAGCGCGTCTTGCCCGCCTTGCGCACCTCGGTGATCAGGTCACGAAGTTCGGGGTCGATCACCACATAGGTGCCCGCCAAGCCCAGGGCCATGCAGCGCGCATCGCCATAAATGACGCGGAAACCGTCCCCCACAAAGATTGCGGCAACGTCGAGCGACTGGATTGCCGCGATGGCACCCGCCGGAATTTTTGAGCGAGTCAAGGCCGACGAATTATTGCTGCGGACCCACTGGACCATGAGGACCCCGAGGACACCCACCGCAGTGGACAAAATCGCGACGGCGACCATGTCGGTGGTGTTCAGCATGCTCTCAGCGTAAAGCCCACGGAAACAGCACCACAACAGTTCAACCACTTATGGGCGATTTTTCGCTGACAATTCACGGCGACGTTACCTTGTGTTCAGATTTGCGGGGAACTGTGGAACTGCAGCCGCGCGTCAGCGGCAGAAACGGACACACACTATGCGCGAGGTATTCCAGCAGGAACTCGAGAACGTGCAAAACGGCCTCGTACATTCCGCCAACCTGGTCGTCGAATCGATCACCAACGCCGTGACGGCGTTCACCAACACCGAAATTGCATTGGCCGAAAACGTCATCAGCTCGGACCCCGAAATCGACCGCAGCGTTCTGGAATTGGACGAACAGGCCATCCAGATCCTGGCCCGTCAACAGCCGGTGGCCCGCGACCTACGCATTGTTGTCAGCGCGCTGCGCATCTCGGCATCGCTGGAACGCATGGGCGACATCGCCGAACACATCGCCCAGTTGGCGCGTTACCGTTACCCCGACAAGGCTGTGCCCAAGGGGCTGCGACCCGTGTTCCGCCAGATGGGCGCACTGGATATCGCCATGGCCGAGACCGTCCGTGACCTTCTGACGACCTACGACGAAAAACTCGTCCAGAAAATTTTTGACATGGAAAGCGAACTCGACGAACTGCACCTCGCCGTCTTTGACAAGGTTCTCAGCGAGGCGTGGGCCGGCGAGGTGTTGGCAACCGTCGACGCCACACTCGCATCGCGCTACCACGAGCGTTTCGGAGACCACGCCGTCTCGATTGCCAAGAAGGTGCAGTACCTCTCCAGCGGCAACTGGAACGCCTAGCTATTCCACAAAATCGGCCCCGCACACCATGTGATGTGCGGGGCCGATTGGCGTATGTGGACTACTTCTTGCCCTGCGAGGCGACCGCGGCGGCACCGGCGGCAGCGGCCTCGGGGTCGAGGTATTCGCCCGGACCGATCGGCTTCAGGTCAGCGTCCAGCGTGTAGACCAGCGGGATGCCCGTGGGGATGTTCAGCTCGGCGATGTCGTCGTCACTGATGCCCTCGAGGTGCTTGACCAGCGCACGCAGCGAGTTGCCGTGCGCGGTGACCAAAACAGTCTTACCGGCGCGCAGGTCGGGGACGATGTCGCTCTGCCAGTAG
>CAZRHP010000030.1:5296-11991 GCA_964599975.1 uncultured Gulosibacter sp. | reverse complement strand
GTCCTTGGAACGGAACGCGGTGACCAGCAGACCAATCGTGGGGATCGACCAGATGGCGACGAGGAGAATCAGCAGCAGGGTCGAACCCAGCTTGAAATCGCGAAGACGCTGGAAGAAAGTTTTCATCGGAGGCTCTCCTGCTGGCGGACGGTACGAATCTGGATGTACATGAGCGGCACAATCAGCAGAGTCAGGATGGTGACAATTGCCGAGGCGGCGCCGACGTTCGCGTTGAGGAAGTACTCCTGGTAGAACTGGAAGCCCAGAACCGAGGTGTTGAACGCACCACCGGTCATCGCGAGAACGATGTCGAAGATTTTCATCACGGTAATCAGGGTGGTGACGAAGACCGACATGACCGTGCCCCAGATCTGGGGAAGAACGATACGCCAGAACAGCTGGACGCTGTTGGCGCCGTCCACGCGTGCGGCCTCGATGGTTTCTTCGGGGACACCCTTGATGGCCGACGAAATCAGGACCATCGAGAAACCGGTCTGCAGCCAGATGATGATGACCATCAAGAGCAGTGAGTTGAGGCGGAAGTCGGTCATGAGCATCCACGACTGGGCTTCGCCGCCCAGTGCGCGAACGATCGAGTTCAGCAGACCGATTTCGGGGCGTCCCGGAGGAACGTCAATGTAGATGAACTGCCAGATGGTGGCGGCCGACACGAACGAGATCGACATCGGCATGAAGATCAGCGACTTGAAAATCTTTTCGCGGGTGGGGCCGACCTGGTTGGTCAGAGTAGCAACGAGCAGACCAGCGGCGACGGTGAAAGCGGGGACGATGGCCACCCACAGGAAGTTGTTGAAGAGAATGCTGAGGAACTGGGGGTCGGTGAACAACTCGATGTAGTTGTCCAGGCCAACCCACTTCTTGCCGGACTGGTTCATGAACGAATAGATGAACGTCTGGATCAGCGGAACGATGAGGACCAGCGAGAGCAGAACAGCGGCGGGCAACAGATAGGCCAGCGCGCGAATCTTCTTTTGGATGTGCTCGGGGGTGAGATTCACCAGCCGATCAAGTCCCCAGTAAAGTCCGTACGATGCGGCGATGCCCAAAACGATGGACATCAAGCCGAAGAGGACATCAGCGATCATGTGGCTACTCCGATGCGGTGGTGGTGAGAGTCTTTAGGTTACTACGGGGGATGTCCAATGGACATCCCCCGTAGCTCTATTTAAGTGGCCTACGAGAGGCTACTCGGTACTGCTATTTAGTACTTTGCCTGGATGCGACCGGCAGCAGTTGCCCAGTCAATTGCACCAGCGACGTACTCGGTGCCTGCTACCCAGAACTCGGCGTTAACTTCCGAGGGCATACGGTCCGAACCGTCGAAGCCGAAGACTGCAGCGTTAGCCATGGTCTCACCGATCTTCTGGGTCAGAGCGTTGGGGTAGAGCGAGGTGTCGAAGCCCTTGTGAGGCGAGGTGAAGCTCGACTTCTGAGCCATGACGGTTCCGACCTTGTCCGAGAAGATGAAGCTCAGAACCTTGGCGACGTCTGCGTCGGCGTGGCCGTCGAAGACACCTGCGAGGTCGCCACCACCGAGAACGCCAGCCTCTGCACCTTCAGGTGCGGGGAGGGTGAAGACGTCTGCGTGGGTGTAGTCACCGGCGTTGACCTCAGCCTTGATGGCGTCGGGGAAGAAGTCGGTGATGAACGAACCCTGGCGGATCATGAAGCACTGGCCAGCAGCCTTGCCACCGGTCTCGAACAGAGGAGCGGTGTTGCCGAAGCCATCGGTTGCCATCGACTTGCCGCCACCGTTGACGTTGCCGTCGGTGAGGAGAAGCTCGGAAACCTTGTCAACAGCCTTCTGGACCTCGGGCGAGTCGAAGGTTACGTCGCCAGCGATCCACTGGTTGTAAATGTCAACGCCGTTGTAGTCAAGAACGTACTGCTCTACCCAGTCGGTGAATGCCCAACCAGTTGCGCCACCCGACTCGATACCTGCACAGAAGGGGTAACCCGACTCGTCAGCCTTGATCTGCTCGATCAGTGCGGTGAGCTCTGCGTCAGTGGTGGGAACGGTGTAGCCGTTCTCAGCGAATGCTGCGGGGTTGTAGAAGACGAGGGTCTTCAGGTTTGCCGAAACGGGCAGACCGAAGATGCCGTCTGCGTTTGCAGCCAGGGTGTCCCAACCAGGAACGAGGCTTGCCTGCGATGCTGCGAGGTCGTAGCCTGCAACGTCGCTCAGGGGGATCAGGGTGCCGGCTTCTGCCTGGCCCATGAGTCCACCGGGCTGGGGGAAGAGAGCGATGTCGGGCTCTTCGCCAGCTTCGATCTTGACCTTGATGTCAGTGTCGAACGATGCGAGAGAGGTGAAGGTGACGTTGATGCCGTTTTCGGCACCCCATGCGTCGAGCTCCTCCTGGAACGCTGCGGCCTGAGCCTCACCGTATGCACCGTAGATTACGACCTCACCGTCGCCGGCGGGTGCAGCAGGTGCACAACCGGTCAATGCGAGACCAGCAGCAGCAGCGGTAGCTCCTGCAACGAAAAGGCGAGTTGCCTTGTTCATATGTAGTCCTTTCGAGAATGTATGCGACCACCACGTTGTGAGGCGCACTATCAATCTAAACGACGTGCGCAAGTGAAATGCCAGATTTATGGAAACGATTGCATAACGGTTTAATCTCGACCGCAAGATGCGCGAATTCTGCGCAAATGCGCACCGTTTCCGCGCCCCTGGCGAGCACCCTTCGCTGCCCCGTGATTCACGCTGGGACGGGCCTCGTCACCCCCGTTTTTCCCGACGATTCGAGGCCCGCCCCTAGAATTGAGCCATGTTAGTTACTGCCTCCGTCGCCGTTTTCGTGATCGCCTATGCATTAATCGCATCGGAAAAATACAACCGTGTGGCTGTTGCCACGGGCGGTGCCGCCGTGATGATCATCATTGGAGCGACCGATGGGGACAAGGTTTTCTACGAACACGAGACTGGCATCGACTGGAACGTTATCTTCCTCTTGCTCGGCATGATGTTGATTGTGGGCGTGATTCACAAAACTGGCGCATTCGAATTCCTGGCGGTTAAAGCGATCCAGCTGGCCAAGGGAAACCCCAAGACCACGTTCGTGTACATCCTCGTGCTCGTCGCCGTGGCGAGCGCGATCCTCGACAATGTCACTACCGTCATGCTCGTCGTCCCCATGACCCTGGTGTTGGCAGACAAACTGCGGGTCTCGGCCGTACCCTTCATCTTGGGTTCCGTCTTTGCGAGCAACATCGGTGGCGCTGCAACCCTGGTTGGAGACCCGCCCAACATCATCATCGGCAGCAAGGCCGGCTTGGGCTTCAACGAATTCCTCGTCAACATGTCACCCATCGCAGGAATCGCTCTGGTGCTCGCGGTGATTTTGTTGCTCGTTATGTTCCGCGCCTCACTGCGCAATTCCGCCGAAGACCGCGCCTCCGCACTGACCTTAGACGCCGCCAGCTTCCTCAAGGACATCCCCCTGCTAATCAAGAGTGTGAGCGTCCTCGCCGCCGTAATTATTGGCTTCTTGTTGCACAGCGTGACACACCTCGAACCCTCACTGGTCGCGATGATTGGTGCCGGATTCCTCATCCTCATCAGCAACCTGAAGCCTGAAGAATTCGCTCGCGACGTCGAATGGGGCACCCTGGTGTTCTTTGCCGGCCTGTTCATCATGGTGGGGGCACTTGTCAATGTCGGCGCGATGTCGACCTTTGCCGAGTTCCTGAAGAACACCCTGGGCACGGACGTCAATGTCATCACAGGAACAGTACTCGTGGTGTCCGGTGTGCTTTCGGGAATCGTGGACAACATTCCCTATGTGGCATCGATGTCCCCCGTTATTGCAGATCTGACAGCGTCGCTCGGACTTCCTGCAGGCGACAGCGTTCTGTGGTGGTCCCTCGCGCTTGGCGCAGACTTTGGCGGCAACATGACGATTGTGGGCGCGAGCGCAAACCTTGTGGCTGTAGGACTGGCCGCGAAAGCAGGTGTACCCATCAGTTTCTGGCAGTTTGCGAAGTACGGTGTTCCCGTGACCGTGGTGACCGTCGCAGTCTCGCTGCCCTACCTGCTGCTGCGCTACCCGCATTAAAGGTAAAAGCGTCAGCCGCAGCCCCCTGAAGGACCGCGGCTGACGCTGTGAACGTATCTGGATTCGTCGGTTACTTGTGGAACGACGGAATGATCAGATAGATGCCATAGATGATCGCCGTGCCAAACACCGCGAACATGACATAGGCACCGATGCGGTTCCAGAATTCAGTAACCACGGCCGCTTGGTCGCCCTTCTTGGCCTTGCTCATGACGTTTTGAGCGTTGGTGATGAAGCGCACACCCAGCGCGAAGCTCAGGGTGATGATGACGCCGAAAACCACCGAGGCAACGGCGACGAGCAGGAAAGCTGTCCAGTCAATCATTACTTCTCACCCTTCTTTGCGGCTGCCTTCTTGGCGGCCTTCTTTTCGGCGGCGGCTGCAGCGGCAGCCAGCTTGGCGGCGCGGGCTTCGCGCACGCGGATCTGGCGAGCCGAAAGCACGACCTCGCTGGCGCCTTCAACTTCGCTGATGACGTTGTGTGCACCGATCTTGTTACGACGCGAGATCTGGAAGATGGTGATGGTGAACGCCAGAGTGATGATGGCGTCGAGCACGAGCCCGCCGGGTACATAGAGAACCAGAAGTGCGCTGAGCGCACCCACCAAAGCAGCGGCGGGAAGAGTCAGGACCCAGCCCACAACGATCTGGCCAGCCTTATTCCAGCGCACGGCACCGCCGGTGCGGCCCATGCCGGAACCGATAATTGCACCCGAAGCGACCTGGGTCGTCGACAGCGCGAAACCGAGGTTGCTGGAGGCGAGGATGGTGACGGCGCCCGATACCTCGGCGGCGAATCCCTGTGCGGGCTTGATTTCGGCGAGGCCCGCACCCATGGTGCGGATGATGCGCCAACCACCCATGTAGGTGCCCAGGGCGATAGCGGCGGCGGCCGAGAAGACGACCCACAGTTCAACGTGGTCACCGCTGGCCTGCATGCCGGCGGCCACGAGTACGAGGGTGATGACGCCCATGGTCTTCTGTGCGTCATTGGTTCCGTGCGACAAGGCGAGCAGCGAGGACGAGAAGATCTGGCCGTACTTGAAGGTGTTGCGTCCGGTACCCACACCGGTCAGTTCGCGCTGGGCCTGCGAACGGGCCGTCACGATGTACGCAATCTTGGTGGCGAGGAATGCCACCACACCGGCGAGGATCGGCGCGGCGAGTGCGGGGATGACAACCTTCTCCATGATCTTGGGGAAGTTCACGGCGCCCACACCGGCAAAGGCCAGAGCGGCACCCACGAGTCCACCGAACAAGGCGTGCGACGACGACGAGGGCAGACCGAGGAACCACGTGGTGAGGTTCCACAGGATGGCGCCGGTGAGTCCAGCGAAGACCATCTCGGGCAGAATCTGCACGTCCTCGTTGATCAGCGAAACCGAAATCGCCTTGGCAACCTCGGTCGACAGGAACGCGCCGACCAGGTTCATCACGGCGGCAATAATGACGGCCGTGCGGGGCTTCAGTGCACCGGTCGCGATGGGGGTAGCCATCGCGTTGGCGGTGTCGTGGAAACCGTTAGTGAAGTCAAAGAACAACGCCAGTGCAACGACGAGCACGACGATAGTGATGGGATCCATCAGACCCTTTCCGGGCAAATGTTACGTGGACACGGTACGCCTAATCGGGCGCAGTAACAGGCTAATGAATTCCACCTGTCAGCAAAACTAATTTTGGTGAACTTTGGGTGAATAAATCCGCGTGCAGTGTGTCGCAAAATTCGCCCGCTTCGGCCTGTGAATTGCCTGTAATAAATAGACTGTCCCCTATGACTGAATCCTTCGACAACCGCACTTCGTATGGCCAAGGCGCCCAGGGCGAACCCACCGCAGCAGAAGCCCCCAAGTTCGGGCCGCTGACCAAGCTGCGGTACAACTTTGACAACTCGCTGTCGCGCAGCGGATCGTTTGTGGCGTACGTGTTCGTCACCGTGATCGTGCTGTCGGCACTCGTCGCACTGTTCCGCGAGTTCATCTTTGCCACCCCGCTGGCCGCCGCTCCCGAGGCGAACACCCTGTTCGAGAAGTGGTGGAAGGAATTCACGGGAATTCTGGGTCAGGGCGGCGGAGCCACCTGGAGCGACCGTGTCATCTCGGTGCTCTACTGGGTCATCACCACGGCGGTCACCGCAACCATCATCGGTTTTGTGACCAGTGCCATCACACGCACAGTAGCCCGCTTGAGGACCGGCAAGAGCCCCGTAATTGACTCGAACCACATCCTGATCCTGGGCTGGTCGAACCGAATCTTCCCCATCCTCAAGGAACTGGCAGTCGCCAATTCGAACGTCCGCAAGCCCCTCGTAGTGATCTTTGCCGACAAGGACCGCGACGTCATGGACGACGAGATCAGCACCCGCGCTGGCGACCTGGGCAAACTGCGCGTTATCACCCGCAAGGGTGACGTCACCAACCCCGGCGACCTCGTCCGTGCGAATGTGGCCGGCGCACGCTCGGTCATCATCCTCGACGCCGACGAGTCCGGTGACGCCAATGTCGTGTCGACCGTGCTGGCCGTGAAGTCGGTCAACAGCAACCCCGCTCTGAAGATCGTGGCCGAGGTCGACGATGCGAACACCGCCGAGGCGCTGACCTCTGCGACGAATGGCC
>CAZRHP010000030.1:0-5286 GCA_964599975.1 uncultured Gulosibacter sp. | reverse complement strand
GGTACAGACCGTGCGTTCGCACGATGTCATTGCACGCGTCACCGCGCAGGCCTCGCGCCAGCCCGGGCTCGCCACCGTCATCCTCGACCTCATCGACTTTGCGGGCGACGAAATCTATTTCTCGCGCATCCCCGCGCTCGATGGTCAGACCTACGGTGACGCGCTGCTGGCGTTCAACACCGCCTCGGTCATCGGATTCATCGAAGACAACGGCACCACCCGCCTGAACCCCAAGGCGTCGACCAAGATTCCCGCCGGCGCACGCATCATCGCCATCGCCGAAGACGACGACAAGGTCGTTTTCACGGGCACCCGCACCGACATCACCGCACGCAAGCGCACCGCGGCGGCAGCGAAGGTGGAACGCACCCCCGAACACCTTCTGGTAATCGGCTGGTCGTCGATGGGTCGATCCGTCGTGGGCGAACTGGCCTCGTTCCTGCCCAAGGGCTCGACCGTGCACATCGTCGCAACCCCCAGGTATGTGGATGCGGCCGAACTCTCGTCTCTGAAATTTGGCGGCATCAAGGTGACGCACTCGGCAACGACCGGCGACATCGACGAACTCATTGCGGCCGCCGAGGCGAAGCACTACGACGAGGTCATCATCCTCGGGTACCGCAACGCCATCAGCGAGTCCGAGGCCGATGCACAGACCATGCTGACCATGTTGCAGATGAACCAGTTGTTTGCCGATTCACGCAACAAGGTGCACCCGACTCGATTGGTCGCCGAAATCCTCGACTCGCGCAAGGCCGAACTGGCCCGAGTGGCCGCCGTGGACGACCTCGTCATCAGCGACAACCTCGCCGCGCTGCTGGTCGCCCAGATTTCCGAGAACCCCGCGCTGGCTCCGGTTTTCGACGATCTGTTCGACGCGGCCGGTGCCGCCGTGAACATGCGCCCCATCCAGCACTATGTCCCGCTGAACAAGACCGTGAGCTTTGTCGAGCTGGTTGCCGCGGCACGCGCCGCCGGTGATTCGGCTATCGGGTACCGCGTTGCTGCCGAGGCGTCGGCATCGGCATCGGCCGGCGTGCGGTTGAACCCCGACAAGAACACCGAGTTCACGACGGCGGCCGGCGACACCCTGATCGTCATCGGCAACGTCGAATAAACCGTCATCATCGAGCGGGGTGTCCACAGTCTGGTCACCCCGCTCGAGTGTTTATACGAGGCGTGTGGATAACTTGCACGGGTGTTGAGCGCACACTGCTGAAGTATCGGCATGAGCATTCAGACGATATTGCGCAGGGCCACCGGCGCGGTGGTGTCGGTGGTGGTTGCATGGGGTGCCGTGAACCCCACGCCCCTGACGGTCTCGGCCACCGAATTAGAGCCGGGATTCGTGACCTCGATTCCCGCACCCAGCGGTGTGACGGTCGGGGGTCCATGGGCCATGAATTCGGCCCGAGGCGACGCGCTGGGATGGGGCGTCGACGACGCGGGATACTCGGTCGTGTTGCGCCACACCCTGGCGACCGGCACCATCACCGCGGCACGAACGGCAGTGACGGGTGATGGCACCGCCCGGATCGTGCACTCGCACGCTTCCACCGGGATGGCCTACGTCGTCACCCAACGCACAACCCCGGGGGACCGCATCATTGCGGTCGACCAATCCTCTCTGGCCCGAACTGCTGCGTACACACTCGGCAGCGCCGAATCGAGCGTGACCACCTTCGCGACGGGCTCGGCCGGAAATGTGGGGTACGTCACCACAGGGTCGAACCCCACCAAGATCCTGAGGCTCGCCACCCCGGCACTCACCCTGTTGTCCAGCGCCACTATGCCGACGGGGATTGGGGCGGTCACCGCCTCGACACTGTATGGCGGATACCTGTGGCTGTTCACCGGATCGAACCCCGTCAAGCTGGTGGCCGTGAACCCCACCAGCCTCGCGGTCGTATCGACGACACCTTTGGATGGGGTGGTCGCGGGGCTGACCTCGTTGTCCCTGGTGGGCTCGGTGGCGTACCTGGGTTCCGAAACCGGCGTGGGCCGAATCGTTGCGGTCGACCTGGCGACGGCGTCCGTGGTGGGCAGTGTCACGTTGGGGGCCGATGAACAGGGCGCGCGCCTCGGGTTCATGGATCCGACGACAGGGATGCTGTCCGTCGCGACCACGACCACCACGGGGACCCGGCTGGTCACCGTCGACACGGCCACACTGCGCGTTGTCGGGCGGTCGCTGGCCGATGCCGCGGGCACCCCGACCGCCGTCTACGGCAACGGCAGGTATGTGTATGTCGGTACTGCCGCCGGCCCCACCGCGATTTCCGTGTTCACGCGCTCACCCGCTCCCGCCGCCCCCACGGGGTTGACTGTTGCCTCCGCCGATGGTGCGGTGGCGGTCTCGTGGACGGCCGCGGCCAGTGACGAACCCGTCACCGGATACGAGGCTGTTGCCGAGGGTCCGGCGGGTGCATCGATGTGCCGTGCCACCGGAACAGGGTGCACGATAGCCGGGCTGGCGAACGGGTCAATGTATCGCATCACGGTGACCGCGCACAGCATCGCCGGAGTCGGTGGCAGTGCCACCGCATGGGCGACACCGTTCACCGTTCCGGACGGGCCGATCAACCCCGACGTCGCACGCGGCAACAGTTCGGTCACCGCGCACTGGGTCGCCCCTGGCGATGGCGGATCCGCGATCACGGAATATCGCGTCGTTGCCCGCGACGCCAACGGTGCCGAGTGGGAATGTCGAACATCTGGGCTCACCTGCGACATTGCTGGGCTGACCAATGGCACGGGCTATGCGGTGTCGGTGGTCGCCACAAATGCCGCTGGTGATTCGGTTGCAACCCCTGCGGGCACTGTGACGCCCGCGACGGTGCCCACAGCGGCCCGCGATATTGTCGTGAACCGAGGCGACGGGGTTTTGCATGTTGCGTGGACTGGTCCGGCCGATGACGGCGGTGACCCGGTGGTGTCATTCGACGTGGTCGCGTTGCAGGGCAACGACATCGTCGTGGCACGGTGTGATGGTGGTTCCATGGACACCTCGTGTGTGCTGACCGGGTTAACGAACGGGCTGCCCTATTCGGTGCGGGTGTTGGCCACGAACACGGTCGGATCGGGTCCCGCCGCACATGCGCTGGGAACATTTGTCCCCGCACGCGAACCTGATGCCCCGTCCGGCGTCACCATCACCCGCGGCGACCGAACTCTCGGTGCATCGTGGACCTCACCGTCCGACACGGGCGGGGTTCCGTTGGACGGTTATCGTGTGATTGCCGCGGCCCCGGACGGAACAGAAACCGTCTGCCGAACCCAGGCCCCCACATGCACCGTGACCGGCCTCATCAACGGTCTCGACTATCGGGTGAGGGTTGTTGCGGTGAACGAGGTGGGCGCGTCCCTCGACGCCGAGGCCGCGGGCACAGCACGTCCCGCCACGACCCCGGGCAGGCCCGGAATACCCGAGGCTCTCGCCGCGGATCAGCGCATCGACGTGTCCTGGGCCGCCCCCGAATCCGACGGCGGCGAACCCGTTCTGGGGTACCGAGCCCTTGCTGTCGACAGCGCGGGTTTGCTCGTGGGAATCTGTGACGCCGCCACAACGGGCTGCACAATCACCGGCCTGTCGAATGGTTCCGCCGTCACGGTGACTGTCATCGCGCACACCGCGGTGGGTGATGGGCTCGCAAGTTCGGCATCCGCACCGATAACACCCGCGACGGTTCCCGCGGCCCCGACGTCGGTCGTTGCGGTCCGCGGGAACGGAATCATCACCGCCACCTGGAGTGCACCGATGGATGACGGAGGTTCCGTCGTCACCGGATATCGGGTGACCGCTCAAGCCGCGGGTCGATCCGAGGTCGCGTGCACGGCATCGGTCCCCCGGTGCGTGCTGGCAGGTTTGACCAACGGCACGGCCTACCGTGTGCAGGTTACGGCGTTGAATGCGATGGGCGCCGGCACCGCCTCGAATCTCACGGCCGGATTGGTTCCCGCGGGACCGCCCAGCGCCCCGAGGTATCTGACCGTCACCACCAAAAATTCGCGACAGGTAGCCCTGCGCTGGCGCGCTCCGGTGAAATCCAATGGTGAACCGGTGGTCGACTACACGGTGCAGTGGTCCACCCGCAAGACCTCGGGATTCGTGCCCCTGCGTGACCCCCGTTCCGCCGTCACCACCGCGAGCTTCACGCGCCCCCGGACCGGGGTCACTCTGTACCTCCGCGTCATCGCCGTGAATCGAGTGGGCAAGAGCGTCGCCACCACGGCGATCCGCGTGCCCGCGAGATAACGCAATAAAAACGGCGGGCACCCCACTGGAGTGCCCGCCGAATCGTGTGGTTACTAGCTGACCAGGTCCTTGACCAGGTTGGCGTTTTCCTTCGTGTTGATCTTGGCAACGATGAAGCCGACGATCAGCGTGATGAAGGGCAGCAGCGCCAGGAACCAGCCGAGGGGGCTCAGCGCGAACGAGCTCTCGGGCAGGCTGGGGTCAACACCGTCTGCGGTCAGACCCGACAGCAGGTTGAAGCGTGCCAGCACCAGGTACATTCCGACGGTGAGCAGTGCGCCCGATGCCAGAGGTGCGATGGTGGTCTTCCAGACGTTTCCGCCGCCTTCCTTGCGGAAGAAGTTGAAGATTGCAACCGACACGAGGATTTCCACAACCATGACCGATACAGCGGTGATGGTCGACATCCAGAAGAACAGGTTGAGGATGGGGTCCAGACCTGCTGCGGCGAACGCGATGATGACGATCAGCGCGAGGGCCGAGGTTACGTAAACGCCGCCCTGGGGTGCGCCACGGCCGTTGACCTTGCCCAGCGAGGCGGGCAGAACGCCACCACGGCCGAGTGCGAAGAAGTAACGCGAGGCTGCGTTCTGGAATGCGAGCAGACCAGCGAACAGGCTCGAGATTACGAGGATTTCCATGACGCTGACGATCCAGGGTCCGACGTAGGTGTTGGCCAGGTCGAACAGCAGTGCGGCAGGGTTTGCGAGGGGGACACCGTCAACAGCGGTGACGTTGAGCAGCGCAGCGATCAGGCCGGGGAGCTCGCCATAGTTTTCGTCCTGGACGATCCCCATGCCGTAGCCGGTGACCATGGCGAACGAGACGATTGCGAACAGTGCGGTGATGATGCCGATAGCCCAGTAGGTCGCCACGGGAACGGTCTTCTTGGGGTTAGCCGATTCTTCACCGTAGATGGCGGTGGCTTCGAAGCCGATGAACGAGGCGAGTGCGAAGGCGATGGCGATACCGGCAACACCAGTCAGGCCGCCAGCGAATACGGCGTTGGGGTCGAACGATGCGGCAACATC
>CAZRHP010000029.1:904-12292 GCA_964599975.1 uncultured Gulosibacter sp. | reverse complement strand
ACAGAATTGTTTCCGCGCTCGCCGAGCGAGGAATCGGGGGAGTATAACCCCCACTTGCGCTGAACGGCGTCGTGCCGTACAGTTTAATTTGGTGTGTCACGCCTTTGTGGTGTGCGCTCCGCCGCATGACTTGCGGTTACAACTCCACTGAATGGAAATATGGCTAACAAAGACGGCGTTATCGAGATCGAGGGATCGGTTGTCGAGGCACTTCCCAACGCGATGTTCCGCGTTGAACTTGCTAATGGACACATCGTTCTCGCACACATCTCGGGCAAAATGCGCCAGCACTACATCCGCATCCTCCCCGAGGACCGCGTCATCGTAGAGCTCAGCCCCTATGACCTTTCGCGTGGACGTATCGTCTACCGATACAAATAACCACAAGGTAAGGAACGACCCGAACACCTTCGGGTACGAGGCCGGCGATTACAGGAGAAAAAAATGAAGGTCAACCCCAGCGTTAAGCCCATCTGCGACAAGTGCAAGGTCATTCGTCGTCACGGCAACGTCATGGTTATCTGCGAAAACCCCCGCCACAAGCAGCGCCAGGGCTAAGCAGTACCGCAACTTATAACTAAATATCTTCAGCGCCGTATCAGATCCCGTAACAGGGGGACACCGTGGGACAGAGGCCCACGCACAGATAACGGTACAGACCTCTGCAATTCCAAGGAGAAGCCACCATGGCACGTCTCGCCGGAGTCGATATTCCCCGCGAAAAGCGCGTGGAAATCGCTTTGACATACATCTATGGCATCGGACGCACTCGTTCCGTCGCCACCCTCGAAGCTACGGGCATTGACCGCAGCATTCGCGTGAAGGACCTCACTGACGACCAGCTCGTTGCACTTCGTGACTACATCGAAGGCAACTACAAGGTCGAGGGTGACCTCCGCCGCGAAGTTCAGGCTGACATCCGCCTCAAGGTCGAACTCGGTTCGTACCAGGGCCTGCGCCACCGTCGTGGACTCCCCGTCCGCGGTCAGCGCACCAAGACCAACGCTCGTACCCGTAAGGGACCGAAGCGCACCGTCGCCGGCAAGAAGAAGGCCGGCCGCTAAGCGCGGCCCGAGAGGGAAAAGGAAAGAATTATGGCAGCACCTAAGTCCGCCGCTCGTAAGCCGCGTCGTAAGGACAAGAAGAACATCGCAGTGGGTCAGGCTCACATCAAGTCGACGTTCAACAACACCATCGTGTCAATCACCGACCCCACCGGTGCCGTTATCAGCTGGGCATCGTCCGGTGGAGTCGGCTTCAAGGGTTCGCGTAAGTCGACTCCGTTCGCCGCACAGCTCGCCGCCGAGTCGGCTGCACGCCAGGCTCAGGAGCACGGCATGAAGAAGGTTGACGTGTTCGTTAAGGGACCGGGATCGGGCCGCGAAACCGCGATTCGTTCGCTGCAGGCCGCAGGCCTCGAGGTCGGCACCATCACCGATGTGACCCCTCAGGCTCACAACGGTTGCCGTCCCCCGAAGCGTCGCCGCGTCTAACTCGCCTCGTTTTCTGTGAGGTGGCCCCAGGGCCACCTCACCCCCCAAAACTGAACAGTCGCACTTCCGACTAGACCGTGAGAAGTGTCATATAGCGGACACTGACCGAAAGGAATACACGTGCTCATTGCACAGCGCCCCACTTTGACCGAAGAATCGACCTCGTCGAACCGCTCGATGTTCATCATCGAGCCGCTCGAGCCTGGTTTTGGTTACACCCTCGGCAACTCGCTTCGTCGTACCCTGCTGTCGTCGATCCCTGGTGCAGCAGTCACCAGCATTCGCATCAGCGGCGTGCTTCACGAGTTCGACATCATCCAGGGTGTCACCGAAGACGTCACCGAAATGATCTTGAACATCAAGAACATCACCGTGTCGAGCGAAAACGACGAGCCCGTCACCGCTTACCTGCGCAAGCAGGGTCCCGGTGTCGCAACCGCAGCAGACATCACCGTCCCCGCTGGCGTTGAGGTTCACAACCCCGAGCTCGCAATTGCGACCCTCGGCGAGGGTGCAACCCTCGAAATCGAGTTCACCATCGAACGTGGCCGTGGCTATGTTTCGGCAGCTCAGAACCGCAACGAATACCAGGCTGCAGGCGTTATTCCGATCGACTCGATCTACTCGCCCGTCACCAAGGTCACCTACCGCGTCGAGGCAACTCGTGCCGGTGAGCGCACCGACTTCGACCGTCTCGTCGTAGACGTAGAAACCAAGTCGGCCATCTCGCCTCGCGATGCTGTTGCATCGGCTGGTGGAACCCTGGTTGAACTGTTTGGTCTCGCACGCGAGCTCAACACCGAAGCTGAAGGCATCGAAATCGGACCCCGTCCGGAAGAAGTTGTCGAGGTTGAGGGTCTCAGCACTCGCATCGAAGAACTGGACCTCACCGTCCGCTCGTTCAACTGCCTCAAGCGTGAGGGAATCAACACCCTCGCCGAGCTCGTTGCACTGAACGAACACCAGCTCATGAACATCCGCAACTTCGGACAGAAGTCGGTCGATGAGGTAAAGGACAAGCTCGTCGAGCTCGGACTGACCCTCAAGGACTCGATGCCGGGCGTCGACAACGCCTACTTCTACGAGGCCAACGAAGACTAATTTTTCTGAACCTTTGGTTCGGATTCTGACAGGAGAACAGAACAATGCCTAAGCCCGCAAAGGGACCCCGCCTCGGTGGCGGACCCGCACACGAGCGTCTGCTGCTTGCGAACCTCGCAGTAGCACTTTTCACCCACAAGTCGATTCAGACGACCGAGACCAAGGCCAAGCGCCTTCGTCCCCTCGCTGAGCGCCTCGTCACCTTCGGAAAGCGCGGAGACCTGCACGCACGTCGTCGTGCACTGTCGATCCTGCGCAACAAGGCTGCAACTCACGAGCTCTTCGCCGAGATTGCACCCCTCGTTGCACTGCGTGAAGGTGGCTACACCCGCATCATCAAGACCGGCTACCGCAAGGGTGACAACGCCCCCATGGCCGTCATCGAGCTCTGCCTCGAGCCCGTCAACCCCAAGCCCAAGGCAAAGAAGGCCGCAGCACCCGTTGCCGCTGCCGCCGTTGTGGCTCCTGAGGTTGTCGAAGAGGTCGTAGCACCCGAGGCCGTTGAGGTCGAGGTTGCTGCCGAGGCTCCCGCAGCAGCAGAAGCCGCTGAATAGGGTTAACCTTTCACACGAAGGCCCAGGGTTCGCCCTGGGCCTTCGTCGTTGGTATGACAGAATTCCATGGTGAGATTACGACTTGACATCGCCTATGACGGGACCAACTTCGATGGCTGGGGGACCCAGCCCGATCGTCGTACCGTGCAGGGCGAAATCGAGAATGCGCTGGCCACTATTTTCCGGTGTGAAGAATCCGATGTCCGCATCGTTGTTGCGGGTCGGACCGACGCCGGCGTCCACGCAACCGGCCAGGTGGCACACTTCGATTGCCCCGAGGGAATGACACCGGAACGACTGTTCCACCGGCTGCGGTCGTTCCTCAGTGCCGGAGATCTCGTCATCACCGCGGTCACCGTTGCCCCCGAGGGCTTCGACGCACGATTTTCGGCTATCTTTCGCCGATACGAATACCGGGTCGCGGACGGCACCGTCCCACGCGACCCCCGCAACCGTCGTCACACCTGGTGGGTCAAGGACGAACTGGATATCGATCGCATGAACGAGGCGGCGCAGTCGTTGCTGGGACTTCGGGATTGGACGACGTATTGCCGGCCTCGGATCGCCGCGACCCGAGTCCGCGAACTGCAGGAATTCTCGTGGCGGCGTGACGACGCCGGTGTCCTCGTGGCCACCATCAAGGCCGATGCCTTCTGTCATTCCATGGTGCGCAACCTGGTGGGCATGTGCGTGGCCGTGGGGCGCGGAACGCTCGAGCCCGCGGACGCGTTGCGGTTGCAAGAGGCGCAGAAGCGCACCAGCGCGTTCATCGTCGCCAAACCGCACGGCCTGACCTTCCTCGAAGTGGGATATCCCGAGGTCTCACAGCTGGGTGAACGCGCCGAGGCCACCCGTGCCCGACGCCGGCTGGTTTGACCGCCGCGTAAATCCGCGCTATTCTTGACCCTTGGTGTCTCGACGAGACACTAGTTGAGCCCTCCACCCGGAATTCCCCAGGGAAAACCGATCGGAGCGGGATTCACGAACACCTCGACCAGAAAGCGCTACTACTGTGACGCGTACATTCTCACCTAAGCCCGCTGACGTTCAGCGGGAGTGGCTCATCATTGACGCCGCCGATGTGGTTCTTGGCCGTCTGGCCAGCCACGCTGCTGCTCTCCTCCGCGGAAAGCACAAGCCCACCTTCGCCCAGCACATGGACATGGGTGACTTCGTCATCATCATCAACGCCGACAAGGTTGCCCTCACCGGCTCCAAGCTGTCGCAGAAGATGGCCTACCGTCACTCGGGTTACCCGGGTGGACTCAAGGCTGTTGCCTACTCGGAGCTCCTCGAAAAGAACCCCGTTGGCGCCGTAGAGAAGGCCATCCGTGGCATGCTCCCCAAGAACTCGCTCGGACGCGACCAGTTCCGCAAGCTGAAGGTCTACAAGGGTGGCGCTCACCCTCACGCCGCTCAGCAGCCCACCGTGTACACGCTCGACCAGGTCGCCCAGTAAGCGCATAGCGAAGGATTAGAACAATGGCAAAGATTAGCGAATCAGTCGAAGCTCCCGAAGCTTCGGCAGCACCCGCAGCCGCTGCTGCTCCCCGCCTCTCACTGAGCGTGTCGGGTCAGGCAGTTGGCCGTCGTAAGGAAGCGATCGCACGCGTTCGCCTCGTCCCCGGTTCGGGCACCATCACGGTCAACGGCCGTACCCTCGAGGACTACTTCCCAAACAAGCTGCACCAGCAGCTCATCAACGACCCGTTCACCCTGCTCGGCCTCGCCGGCAGCTACGACGTCGTTGCCCGCATCTCGGGTGGTGGCCCCTCGGGTCAGGCCGGCGCACTGCGTCTCGGCATTGCTCGTGCACTCAACGAGATCGACGTCGAGAACAACCGTCCTTCGCTCAAGAAGGCTGGCTTCCTGACTCGTGACGCACGAATCAAGGAGCGCAAGAAGGCTGGTCTCAAGAAGGCCCGCAAGGCTCCTCAGTACTCGAAGCGTTAATCAGCCTTACGGCTATGGCTCGACTTTTCGGGACCGATGGCGTTCGTGGGCTCGCGAATCGCGAACTCACGGCAGATTTGGCACTGCGCCTCGCTCAGGCTGCCGCCCATGTGTTGACACAGGGGCGGCATGCCGACGAGGTTCGTGCCGAGGGTCGTCGTCCCCGGGCCATCGTCGCTCGCGATCCGCGCATCTCGGGCGAATTTTTGACAGCGGCCGTTTCGGCGGGTCTGGCAAGCTCGGGCATCGATGTTCTCGATGCTGGAGTCCTGCCGACCCCCGCGGCCGCTTTTCTCGTGGGCGATATTCACGCCGACTTTGGGGTGATGCTGTCCGCCTCGCACAACCCCGCACCCGATAACGGGATCAAATTCTTTTCGTTCGGTGGCACGAAACTGCCCGACGAGGTCGAGGATCGCATCGAAACGGACATGAAGGACGGCGACCGACTTCTGCCGACCGGGTCCGATGTGGGCCGCATCCGTCGTTTTTCGGACGCCGAGGACCGTTACGTCATTCACCTGTTGTCGACGCTCGACGTGTCCCTGGCGGGGCTTCACATTGTCATCGACTGTGCGCACGGTGCGGCCGCCGGAATTTCGCCGCGTGTCTTTGCCGATGCCGGCGCACGTGTCACCGTGATCGGCAGTGACCCCGACGGCATGAACATCAACGAGGGCGTCGGCTCGACTCACCTGGATGTACTGCAGGACACTGTTGTCGCCGTCGGTGCCGACCTGGGCATCGCCCACGACGGTGACGCGGACCGTTGCCTCGCCGTCGACGCGAATGGCCACGTAATCGATGGTGACCAGATCATGGCGATTCTTGCGGTGTCCATGAACGCCCGTGGCCTGTTGACGGATTCGACCCTGGTCGCCACGGTAATGAGCAACCTTGGTTTGCACCGCGCGATGGCGGCCCATGGAATTACCGTGCGTCAGACCGCGGTGGGGGACCGGTACGTTCTCGAGGACATGGTTGCCGGCGGATACTCGCTGGGCGGCGAACAGTCCGGTCATGTGATCATGTCATCGCACGCCACCACCGGTGACGGAATCCTGACCGGCATCCAGATTGCTGCCGAGATGGCCCGCAGCGGCAAGACGGCCGCCGAATTGGCCGCCGTGATGACGGCGATGCCGCAGGTTCTCATCAACGTCCGCGGTGTCAACCACACCCGTTTGGCCTCGGACGCGGTCATCACCGAGGCCGTTGCGGCCGAGGAGGCCGCACTCGGCGACTCGGGCCGCGTCCTACTGCGCCCCAGTGGTACCGAACCGATGGTGCGCGTGATGGTCGAAGCCGTTGACCAGACCACAGCCGAGGCTGTTGCCGGCCGCCTCGTCGATGTCGTGCGTTCGCGCCTGGCGCTCTAAGCCACGAATTCTCGGCGCACGCACTGGTGCGTTCCCGTCGGCCGACCTAGATCTTGCGCAGCAGCACGGTCGACACCGTGTGATCCGAACCCTTGCGCAGAATCAGTTGCGCGCGTGACCGCGTCGGCGCGATGTTGTCGATCAGGTTGGGCTCGTTGACGCGTTTCCAAATCGAGGTGGCCTCGGCGACCGCCTCGTCGTGGGTCAACGACGCGTACTTGTGGAAGTGCGACCTCGGGTCCGCGAACGCTCCGCTCTGCAATTGCAGGAAACGTTCGACGTACCATTTCTCGATATCCGCGGTGCGGGCGTCGACATAGATCGTGAAGTCGAACAGGTCACTGACGGCGAGGCTCGCCTCGCCCCGGGGCGGTTGCAGAACATTGAGCCCCTCGACGATGAGGATGTCGGGGCGCGAAACGGTCACAAACTCGCCGGGCACGATGTCGTATTCCATGTGCGAGTAGACCGGTGCCGACACCTGTGCCGCACCCGATTTCACCTTGGTGACGAACCTCAACAGTGACCGACGGTCATAGCTTTCCGGGAACCCTTTGCGGTGGGCGATGCCGCGGCGTTCGAGTTCCTCGTTGGGGAACAGGAAACCGTCGGTGGTGATCAGTGCCACGTTGGGTGTTTCGTCGAATCGGGACAGCAGTTCGCGCAGCACGCGCGAGATGGTGGATTTTCCCACCGCGACGCTGCCGGCAACACCGACCACGAACGGGGTGGTGCGCTCGGTAGTTCCCAAGAATTCGCTGGTGCTCGCGTGGGTGCGCTTGGCACCCAGTGCGTACAGTGCGATCAGTCGGCTGAGTGGCCGGTACACGCTCTGGAC
Organism: uncultured Gulosibacter sp.; assembly: GCA_964599975.1. Taxonomy (GTDB): domain Bacteria; phylum Actinomycetota; class Actinomycetes; order Actinomycetales; family Microbacteriaceae; genus MWH-TA3. Next base: position 4,974 of record CAZRHP010000029.1, on the reverse strand, counting down.
TTCATCCATGTCGAGGGTGTCGCCGAGGCCGCGCAGATGCTCGATGTCCGATGGCTCCAGCGGCGATGGCGTCGTGGGTGCGAGTTGCGCCCACCGGTGACGGGGAATTTCCGTGAACGGTGTCAGTCCGAGCGAGTCGTCAGCCACGCGCCAACGATACCGCGTGTGGACGCGTCACCTAGAATTAACACCATGTGCGGAATCGTTGGATATGTCGGCCCTCGCGGCTCGGAATCGGTGTTGCTGGGTGGCCTGGGGCGCCTCGAATACCGCGGATACGACTCTGCGGGTATCGCCGTTATCGCCGATTCGGTCAGCGTTCGCAAACGTGCGGGCAAGCTGGTGGCCCTGCGCGACGAACTGAAGTCGAACCCGATTACCGACGGCCACACTGGTATCGGTCACACCCGGTGGGCGACCCACGGTGCCCCCAACGATGTGAACGCCCACCCGCACCTCGCCGACGACGGCAAGCTCGCGTTGATCCACAACGGAATCATCGAAAACTTTGCTGAACTCAAGGCCGAGCTCGTGGCCGAGGGTCAAACCTTTGAATCGGAAACCGACTCCGAGGTCGCCGCACACCTCGTCGCCCGCGAATACCGCGCGACCGGCGACCTGACCGAGGCCCTGCGCCGCGTCGTCGCTCGCTTGCACGGCGCCTTCACGCTGTTGGTGATTCACCAAGATTCGCCCGGCGTTGTTGTCGGCGCTCGCCGTAATTCGCCTCTGGTGATTGGTCTGGGCGAGGGCGAGAACTTCCTCGGGTCCGATGTCGCCGCGTTCATCGAATTCACCCGTCATGCCCTGGCCATCGGTCAGGACCAGATTGTGACCATCACCCCCGACTCGGTTTCGGTCATCGATTTCGATGGCCACCCCGTCGAGGCGGAACCGTTCGAGGTCACGTGGGACGCCGCCGCCGCCGAAAAGGGTGGTTGGTCCTCGTTCATGGCTAAGGAAATTTCCGAGGAACCGCAGGCCGTCGCCGACACCCTGCGTGGCCGACTCGTGAACGGTCGCGTCGAATTGCCCGGCGTTGACCCCGCGTTGCTCGCCGGCGTCGACCGCATCGTCGTCATCGGTTGTGGCACGGCCGCCTATGCCGGCATGCTGGGCAAGTACGCGATCGAACGCTGGACTCGTATCCCCGTCGAGGTCGACCTGTCGCACGAATTCCGTTACCGCGAACCCGTGGTTTCCGAACGCACTCTCGTGGTGTCGGTCAGCCAGTCCGGCGAGACCATGGACACGCTGATGGCCGTCAAGTACGCCCGCGAAATCGGTACACGCACGCTGTCGATCTGCAACTCGCAGGGCGCCACGATTCCCCGCGAATCCGACGGCGTGATTTATACCCACGCCGGCCCCGAGGTCGCCGTTGCATCGACCAAGGCGTTCCTCGCGCAGGTCACCGCCCTGTACCTGCTGGGGTTGGCCATCGCACAGGCCAACGGAACTGTCGCGGATTCCGACCTCGAGGGTTTCATCGACGAGCTGAACGAGACCCCCGGCCGCATCGCGACCGTCATCGAACAGGGCGAGCGAATTGCAACCCTCGCCAAGTGGATGGCCGACACCCGTGCCGTCCTGCTGTTGGGGCGCAACGTTGGATTCCCGGTCGCGCTCGAGGGCGCCTTGAAGCTCAAGGAGCTCGCGTATATCCACGCCGAGGGCTTTGCCGCGGGCGAACTGAAGCACGGACCGATCGCCCTGATCGAGCCCGGCCAGGTGGTCTTTGTTATCGTCCCCAGCCCCCGCGACCCGCAGTCCTTGCACGCCAAGGTCGTGTCCAACATTCAGGAAATTCGCGCCCGCGGTGCCCGTGTGATTGCCATCGCGGAACAGGGCGATGCCGCAGTTCTGCCGTACGCGGACGAAGTCATCCCGATTCCGTTGGCTCACCCCCTGATCGAGCCCATCCTCGCTGTCGTTCCCCTGCACATCTTTGCGATGGAACTCGCGGCGGCCAAGGGCCTCGACGTCGACCAGCCGCGCAACCTCGCGAAGTCCGTAACGGTCGAATAATCGTGGCAATCGTGGGCCTGGGTGTCGACGTCGTCGACATTGAGCGTTTTGGGGGCAACCTCGAACGCACCCCGGCGCTGCGCGAACGTCTGTTCAGCCCGGCCGAACGCGAACTCACCCTGCAGTCCATGGCCGCCCGTTTTGCCGCAAAAGAGGCACTCGTGAAGGCCATCGGCAGCGACTCGATGCGCTGGGTGGACATCGAAATTCCCAAAACGAGCGAGGCGCCTCGATTCGTATTCTCGGGGGACATCGCCGAACGGGTCAACCGCGAGGGTCTGCGTTTTCACCTGTCGCTGTCACACGACGGCGGGATCGCCATGGCGACCGTGATTGCCGAGAACGCCGCATGATGCCGTTGCGTCGGGCGCTGGTCGATTCTGCCGCCATCAGTTCTAACGTCGAGACGTTGCGCGCGCTGGCGCCGGCCGCTCACACGATGGTCGTTATCAAGGCCGATGGGTACGGCCACGGTGCGGCGCGGGCCGGACGTGCGGCGCTCGCCGGTGGCGCCGACTGGCTGGGTGTCGCCGACCTCTCCGAAGCCTACGAGGTGCGTGACGCGGGAATCACCGCCCCGCTGTTGGCGTGGTTGCATGCCCCCGATGAAAATTTCCGCGAGGCCGTGGCCCGCGACATCACAATTGGCGTGTCCCGCATCGAACAGCTCGAGGCTCTCGCCGTCATCGGGGGAGCCCGGGTGCACCTCAAGGTCGACACGGGACTGGGCCGCAACGGAGTGGGATCCGCCGACCGTGACGCTCTCTTTGCTCGTGCGGCACAGCTGCACCACTCGCGCACCATCACTCTCGAGGGCATCATGTCGCACGTCGCCGGCACATCCCGCGATTCCGATTTGGCGCAGGGCGAGGACTTCATGACCGCCCTGACCCAGCTGGCTGACCACGGTGTCACGCCCGAACTGCAGCATATGACGGCCAGCGCCGCGTCGCTGTCGCATCCGTCGCTGCGTGGTTCGATGGTCCGTTTCGGCATCGCGGCCTACGGCATTGCCCCAGCACCCGAGTATGCGGGACTCGCGATCACGTCGGCAATGAGGCTCGAAACCGAGGTCGCGCTGACCAAACGGCTGCGTGCAGGCGAGGGCGTCTCGTACGACCACACCTGGCGGGCCGATGCCGACACGACCGTTGTCCTGGTGCCCCTGGGATACGCCGACGGAGTTCCTCGCCATTCCAGCGGGCACGGCTGGGTCGAGATTTCCGGAGTGCGGTACCCCGTCGTCGGTCGAGTTGCGATGGACCAGATCGTGGTGTCTGTCGGGGACGACAGCGTTCGTGTCGGTGATCGTGTGGCCCTGTGGGGCGACCCCGCCGAGGGCACGCCCAGTGCCGCCGAGTGGGCATCGTGGTCCGACACCATCGGATACGACATTGTGACGGGTGTGGGGCGTCGAGTAGCGAGGGCGGAATGGTCTCGCTCGTAATTTCGTCCCCCGAACGCATGGAAGATTTTGGGTCCGTCGTCGCCGCACAGCTGCGCGCCGGTGATGTCGTGTGCCTGACGGGAAACCTCGGTGCCGGCAAAACCACGTTCACGCGCGGGGTCGGCGAGGCCTTGCAGGTCCGAGGCGCCGTGACGAGTCCCACTTTCGTGGTCGCACGCACGCACCCCTCGGCACAGGGTGTTCCGCTGATTCACGTCGATGCCTATCGGCTGGCCGATGCCGCCGAACTGGACGACCTGGACCTCGATTTTGACCGTTCGGTCACCATCATCGAATGGGGCGAGGGCATGGTCGACAAGCTGGTTGACGAATGGCTGCACATCGTGATTGACAGGTCCAGCGATGCCGCCGAGGACGAGCGTACGGTCACCGTGACGGGCCATGGCGCCCGTTGGTCCGACCTGAGCTGGGTGGCATGATGCGCACGCTGTTGGCCGTGGACACGTCGGCCGGAACGAGTGTCGCAATTGTGCGCGGGGGGACGATCCTCGCCGAAAAATCCACCGACGAAATCCGCCGTCACGCCGAGGTCGTCGGTCGCATAATGGCCGAGTGCTTGGCCGAGGCGGGGCTG
>CAZRHP010000029.1:0-894 GCA_964599975.1 uncultured Gulosibacter sp. | reverse complement strand
CTGTCGCCCGCGGACATCACCGATGTTGTGGCCGGCCGTGGACCCGGACCCTTCACGGGACTTCGCGTGGGAATTGCGGCGGCCATCGCGTTTGCCGTGGGTCGGGGCATCCCCGTTCATGGGGTCCCCAGCCACGAATCCGTTGCATGGGGCGAGCCCGGTCCCTGTGCCGTCATCACCGATGCCCGTCGCCGCGAAATCGCGGTCACCTGTTTCGCCGCCGGGGGGACATCCCGCGCGATCGCGGGCCCCATCCTCGCGACCGAGGCGACACTGGCCGACATGGTCGATCTGTCGACCTACCCCGAACTGCGTGCCGCGAGCATCTCGGCCGGCCGGCTGGCCTTACGCGCCGAGCACGGGCTCGATTCCGGCGAGGACTTCACCGACTGCCGCGCGCTGTACCTCCGCGCGCCCGATGCCGTTCCCTCGAACGGGCCGAAGAAGGTGTTGGGATGATCGACATCCGCGATGCTCGCCCGGCCGACGGCGATGCGATCTATGCCATCGAGCGCGAAACTTTTCCCGCCGATGCGTGGTCGCGCGGGGTGCTGGACGCCGAGTTGTCGAGCCCGTACGGGACGTACCTCGTTGCCGTTGAGGGCGACATCGTCGTCGGGTACGGCGGGGCTCAACTGTTGCCGGGTGCCACGCAGGGGGACATTCAGACCCTCGCCGTGGCCGCCAGCCACCGTGGTCACGGAATCGGCGCCGCGCTATTGGACGAATTGCTGGAACGCACGGCGACCGGCGGTGCAACCCACATGATGCTCGAGGTGCGGGCCGACAATCCCGTCGCCCAGTCGCTGTACCAACGCCGAGGTTTCACCGTCATTGCGACGCGGCCGGGGTATTACCAGCCCGCAAACGTGGACGCGCTGATCATGCAGAGGG
>CAZRHP010000028.1:0-13032 GCA_964599975.1 uncultured Gulosibacter sp. | reverse complement strand
CCATCAACCATTCGTTGATGGGGGTGCAGTGGGACTGCAACACGAATGCGTCGGTGCCGCGCACGCTCTCGTCGAAACGAGCATAGATTTCACCGTTCGCAAAAGTGCGGGCGTCGGTGGGAACCAACGAGATGTCGAGTTCCTTGGCAACATCGAGAGCCAACTGGGGGTGTGCGCGACCCGAAATGAGGACGAGGCGCTTTTTGTTGCTTGTCTCGATTGATGTCACTGACTTATTCCCCCTGTGTAGCCCGCTCGGCGGCCTCGGCGGCCGCAGACCCGGGACGGTTGTTTTCGACCCACCCCGAAATGTTTTTTTGGGGCGCCATCGACAGTGACAGATTGCCCGCGGGGACGTCCTTTCGGACTGTGGTTCCCGCAGCGGTGTACGCTCCGTCCCCAATTCTAACGGGCGCAACGAACACGTTGTGAGACCCGGTTCGCACATGAGAACCCACCTCGGTGCGGTGTTTGTTGACCCCGTCATAGTTCGCCGTGATGGTGCCCGCGCCGATGTTCGATTTCTCGCCGACGGTGGTGTCCCCGATGTACGACAGGTGCGGAACCTTGCTGCCCGCGCCGATCTGCGAGTTCTTTGTCTCGACGAATGCGCCAATCTTGCCGCCCTCACCCAGAACGGTTCCGGGGCGAAGGTACGAAAAGGGCCCCACAGAGGCACCCGCCTCGATGACCGCGAGGGTCGCATCGGTGCGAATGACGTGCGACCCGTCGCCGACCTCGGTGTCGCGCAGCGTGGTTTCGGGACCGATAACGGCGTTCGCGCCGATCGCGGTCGCGCCCTGCAGGTAGGTTCCCGGGCAAATCCGCGTGTCCGCCTCGATGGTGACGGCTCGGTCAATCCAGGTGGTGGCGGGGTCATCAATGGTGACACCGTTGAGCTGGTGGCCGCGAATGATCATGGCGTTGAGTCGAGCCGACACCTCGGCCAGCTGCACGCGGTCGTTCACCCCAGCGACGAGCCACGCTTCGGCGGCGGCCACAGCAGTGACGGGGTGACCCGCGATTGTCAGGAATTCGACGACATCGGTCAGATACTTTTCACCCTGAGAATTGGCCGACCCGATTGTGGCGAGGCCAGCGGACAGGTGAGCCGCCGAGAAAACGTAGGTACCCGAATTGGTTTCCGCGACCGCCAGTTCCGTTTCGGATGCATCACGGTGTTCCACGATTCGCACGACGGCTCCGGAATCATCCCGCACAATTCGCCCGTAACCGGTGGGGTCATCGGGAAACGAGCTGACAATCGTGGCGCTGGATGCGCTGCTGCGGTGGTGCGCCAGAACATCGGCGAGGGTCTGGGCGTCCAAGAGAGGGACATCGCCGCTGACGACCACAACGTCACCATCAAAATCACCCAGGGCGGCGACGGCAACCTCGACGGCACGACCAGTTCCCGGAATATCGTCCTGATCGACGATGAGCACACCCTCGGTCAGTTCCGTCACGGCGGACACGACCTGGTCACGCTCGTGGCGCACGACCACGACGGTGTGTGCGGGCGACAGGCTCGCCGCCGCCGATAGCACGTGGCCGATCATGGGAACACCGGCGATGGGGTGCAAAACCTTGGGAAGCGCGGACTTCATTCGCGTGCCCGAGCCGGCGGCGAGAACAACAATGGCGAGGCGTGCATCCGTCATTCCCCCATTCTGGCACTTCGACAGTTCCGGCGCACCGGGAAAGGGCAAAAACGCGGGCGTTCACTCGGGGTCGGGGAAATTCAGGCAGAATAGAGGGGCGCGCATCGCGCGGTCCGCCTTAGTGTAACGGCAGCACGACAGCCTTTGGAGCTGTTCGGTCCAGGTTCGAATCCTGGGGGCGGAGCAATTTTTCCAGACGTTCGCAGCAGATTTGTCTCGCGTTTACCTGTCGTTTACCGTCCCCGCCTTCTATGAAGTTGTCGGCAAAAAGTCGACACTGTCAATCCGCGGCAATGCCGCACATGGAAGGAAATTCCCCGTGAAGACCATCAAGTTCGCAGGCCTCGCAAGCACCCTTGCAGTGTCCGCTCTTGTTCTCTCCGCTTGTGGCGGTCAGACGACTGACCCCGCTTCGGACGCTCTTGCCGGCGCAGTTGTCGTCGACGGCTCGTCCACTGTTTCGCCCCTGACCGAAGCCGCCGCTGACCTCTTCCGCGACGTCGAGGCTGGCGTCAACGTCACCGTCGCAACCAGCGGCACCGGTGGCGGTATCGAAAAGTTCTGCGCCGGCGAAATCGACATCGCTGACGCTTCGCGCGGCATCAAGGACGAAGAAATCGCGACCTGTGGTGACGCTGGAATCGAGTTCACCGAAATCGTGATCGGCAACGACGGCCTGGCCGTTGTGGTTCCCGCCGGCAACGACTTTGTTCAGTGCCTCACCGTCGAGCAGCTCGCCACCATCTGGGGCCCCGCTGCCGAGGGCACCATCACCAACTGGAACCAGGTTGACCCCTCGTTCCCCGACGTGGAACTGGCACTCTTTGGCCCCGGCACCGACTCGGGCACGTTTGACTACTTCACCGACGAGATCAATGGCGAAGAAGGCGCAATCCGCACCGACTACAGCCCCTCGGAAGACGACAACGTTCTGGTCCAGGGCATCTCGGGCGCTGAAGGCGGACTCGGATTCTTTGGCCTCTCGTACGTCGAAGAAAACGCTGACCTGGTTCGCGCAGTTGCCGTCGACGGCGGCAACGGTTGTGTCGACGCTTCGGCAACCACCGTTCAGGACGGCTCGTACAGCCCCCTCGGTCGCCCCCTGTTCATCTATGTGAACAACGCGTCGTACGCCGAGAAGCCCCAGGTCAAGGCATTCGTTGACTTCTATGTCGACAACGCCGCCGAGGCTGCATCGCTGGCCCTGCTGATCGGTCTGACCGACGAGCAGGTCACCACCGCCAAGGACGAGCTCGCGTCGCTGAGCTAGTCACCCACCGTTCACAACACAAACGCAAAGGAGAGAGTGCCCACAATGAGCACACTCACCACCGAGGGCGGTCCGGTCAAGCCGGGCCGCCCATCGGCGCTTTCATCTCGTTCCCCTCGTGTCGGCGAAAAGGTGGTTTACACACTGCTGCGCAGCGCCTCGATGCTCACGGTGCTGATCACCGCGGGAATCCTCGTGGCGCTCGCCATCCCGTCGATCGAATTCTTCGCCCAGGTTCCCGTCACGGACTTCCTGTTCGGCACTCGGTGGGCGCCTCAGTTCGCTGATGCCAGCTTCGGTGTGATTCCGCTGGTCACCGCGACGTTGTGGACCACGGTAATCGCCCTCGCTGTCGCCGTGCCGTTCGGTTTGGGCGCGGCCGTGTTCCTGTCGGAATACGCCCACCCCAAGCTTCGCTCGGTCCTGAAGCCGATCCTCGAAGTCCTCGCCGGCATCCCCACCGTCGTCTACGGTTACTTTGCGTTGACCTTTGTACAGACCACGGTGTTCCGCGAATGGTTGCAGTTGCCGACCGAGGCATTCAGCGTTCTCGCGGCCGGACTGGTCATGGGTGTCATGATCGTCCCCACCATCGCCTCGATTTCGGAAGACGCCATGAGCGCGGTGCCCCAGAGCATGCGCCAAGGCTCGGCCGCACTGGGCGCAAACCGAATGCAAACGACCGTCCGTGTGGTGTTCCCCGCCGCACTGTCGGGCATCATCGCCGCCGTTGTGCTGGGCATCTCGCGCGCGGTCGGCGAAACCATGATCGTCGCCATCGCCGCGGGCCAGCAGGCACGTATCGTCGAAAACCCGCTGGAATTGGGCCAGACCATGACCGGCTTTATTGCCAATGCCGCGCTGGGTGACGCCCGCGTCGGTTCGCTGGAATACGACACGTTGTACGCCGTGGGCCTCTTGCTGTTTGCGCTCACCCTGATCATCAACTTCATCTCGATTGCGATCGTCCGACGATTCCGAGAGGCCTACTAATGTCCGTTTTCGCACCCATCGGCCGCCAAATCGGCGAGGGCACCATTCGCGGGCGCGCTCGCGGCGGCGACCAGAGCCCGACCAGCATCCTGTTTCTGGGACTCCTGTGGCTGAGCCTGTTGCTCGCATTCGCGTTTCTTGTCACCCTAATCGTGACGACCGTGATCGAGGGATCTCCGCGCCTCAACGCCATGCTGTTGACCGAGTTCCCCGCATCGCGCCCCGAAGAGGCCGGCGCTCGACCCGCAATCCTGGGGTCGATGATGGTCATCGGCTTCACCGCCCTGTTGACCCTGCCCCTGGGAATCGCCGCCGGCGTGCACCTGGAAGAGTTCTCGGACCGCAACAACTGGTGGAACCGCATCGTCGAACTCAACGTGCAGAACCTCGCCGCCGTTCCCTCGATCGTGTACGGCCTTCTGACGCTGGGAGCCCTCAGCGCGATCGGCGTGAAGGACAAGAACATCGTCATCGCTGGGGCGACCGCCTTGAGCCTGCTGATTTTGCCCGTCATCATCATCGTCACACGCGAGGCCCTGCGCGGAGTCCCCGTGGAAATTCGCCAAGGCTCGCTGGCGCTCGGCGCCACCCCACTGCAGACACTGTTCCGCCAGACTCTGCCCTCGGCTGTCCCGGGAATCGCGACGGGCTCGATCCTCGCGCTCTCGCGGGCTCTGGGTGAGGCAGCACCGTTGCTCATCCTCGGCGCACTCGTGTTCGTGTCCTTCGACCCGAACGGCCTGCTGTCGGGGTACACCACTCTGCCGATCCAGATCTTCAACTGGACCGGACGTCCTCAAGAGGAATTCCACATTTTGGCAGCGGCCGCATCAATCCTCCTGTTGGTGCTGCTGCTCGCCATGAACGCCATCGCCATCGTCATCCGCAACCGTTACCAGAAGCGCTGGTAGGAAGAACATCATGTCGAACAACAACCCCACCGAACACCGCCTCAGCGACGGAAACCCCGGACTGTCGATCGCCCCCGCCGCCGGCGCCGCAAGCTCGGCGATTGTGGACCCCGTGCTGGAATGTGACAACGTCGACGTGTACTACGGTAACTTCCGTGCCGTGACCGACGTGTCACTGGACTTCGGAATCAATGAAATCACCGCACTGATTGGCCCCTCGGGGTGCGGAAAGTCCACACTGCTGCGTTCACTGAACCGCATGAATGACCTCGTCGATGGCGCCCGCGTCACCGGTCGGATTTCGTTCCAGGGCGAGGACATCTATGGCCCCGACGTCGACGCCATCGAGGTGCGTCGACGCATCGGCATGGTGTTCCAGAAGCCGAACCCCTTCCCCAAGTCCATCTATGACAACATCGCCTACGGCCCCCGCGTCATCGGCATGAAGCCCAGCAACATGGACGACCTGGTCGAAGAGGCCCTGACCAAGGCCGCCCTGTGGGACGAGGTCAAGGACAAACTCAAGCAAAGCGCCTTCGGCCTGTCCGGTGGACAACAGCAGCGTCTGTGCATCGCCCGCACCATTGCGGTCAAGCCCGATGTCATCCTCATGGACGAGCCCTGTTCGGCACTGGATCCGATTGCCACCATGCGCATCGAGGACCTGATGGTCGAACTAAAGAAGGACTACACGATCGTCATCGTGACCCACAACATGCAGCAGGCCGCGCGCGTGGCCGACCGCACCGCGTTTTTCACGGCGTTGGCCGATGAAACCTCGGGCAACCGCACCGGCGTGCTGGTGGAATACGACACGACGACCAAGATCTTCGAGGACCCCAGCGACCAGCGCACCGAGGACTACATCTCGGGACGCTTCGGATAAACCACCGCTACGCTTCGAGCGTGGTCACGACCTCGAGCCACTGACTTTCGGTGGTTTCGAGGTCGTTTTCTATTCCCCGCAGTCGCTCGGACAGCGCGGACAACCCGGCGTAATCCGAGGAATCATGCGCAGCCATCAGCGCGTGCACCGCGTCGACGTCGGCCGAAATCTTGGCAATCTTGCGCTCCAAGGATTGCAGTTCCTTCTCGAGCGCCCGACGTTCAGCGCCCGACAATTCGGGGCGTCCCGTTTCGGTGTTCGAGGCGGGGGCAGATGCCGTGGCGGGTGCACCGGTTCGCGGGTTTGACGGGGGCTGTGCGGCCTGAGCCGCCTCGAGTCGCAGGTATTCGTCGATTCCGCCGGGCAGATGGCGCAGATGTCCGTTCATCACGGCGAACTGGTTGTCGGTGATGCGCTCCAACAGGTACCGGTCGTGAGACACCACGATCAGGGTGCCGGGCCAGGTGTCCAGCACATCCTCCATCGCCGCGAGCATGTCGATGTCGAGGTCGTTGGTGGGTTCGTCCAACAGCAGCACGTTGGGTTCGTCCAACAGAATCAACAGGAACTGCAGTCGCCGTTTCTGGCCACCCGACAGGTTTCGCACCTCGGTCGACAACTGTGCGGTCTGAAAGCCCAAGCGCTCGAGCAACTGGCCCGGGGACAGTGTCGCTCCGCCCACCGAGTACTCGGTGCGATACCGGGCGATGACCGCCGACACCCGGTCATCCATGATGTCGTCGAGCCCCTCGAGGCGCTGATCCAATCGGCGAACGACCACGGTTTTACCGGTTTTGACGCGGCCCTCGGTCGGCTGGACGCGGCCGTCAATCAGCCCCATCAGCGTCGATTTGCCTGCACCGTTCGCGCCGAGAATTCCCGTGCGCTCGCCGGGCGCGAGTCGCCACTCGATGTCGCGCAGGATGGGTGAGCCGTCGAACGACACCGACACGTCGAGCAGGTCGACGACGTCCTTACCCAAGCGCTGTGTTGCCATCCGCCCCAGTTCGACACTGTCACGCGGTGCGGGGACATTTTCGATCAGGGCGTTGGCGGCCTCGATGCGGAATTTTGGCTTCGAGGTTCGCGCCGGCGCTCCTCGTCGCAACCATGCCAGTTCCTTGCGCAACAGGTTTTGTCGACGTTCCTCCATGGTGCTGGCTTGGCGCTGACGCTCGAGCCGCTGCAGGGTGTACGCCGCGTAGCCGCCCTCGTAACGGTCGATGATTCCGTCGTGCACCTCCCACGTTTCGGTGGACACGGCGTCGAGGAACCAGCGGTCGTGCGTGACGACGGCCAGTCCGCCCTGACCGGCAGGCCAACGCGTGGTGATGTGCTGCGCAAGCCAGGACACACCGGTGACATCGAGGTGGTTGGTCGGTTCGTCGAGCAGAATGACGTCCCAGTCCCCCACCAACAGGCGGGCAAGGCCCACGCGACGGCGTTGACCACCGGACAGTGAACCGATCAGGGCCTGGTGGTCGAGGTCCGCGAGCAGACCCTTGAGGACGTCCCGAACCTTGGGGTCAGATGCCCACTCGTGTTCCGGCCCGTCGCCGACCACCGTGCTGATGACGGTGAGCGTGTCGTCGAAATTGTCGGTCTGGTCCAACATGCCCAACCGCAGGCCACTGCGGCGGATGACGTTGCCGGAATCGGGTTGCAGATCGCCGGACAGTATGCGCAACAGAGTGGATTTACCGTCGCCGTTACGGCCGACGACACCGATGCGGTCTCCCGAATGAATTGCAATCGTCAGGGACTCAAAAATCGTTCGCTGCGGAAACTCATGGGAACAATTTTCGATACCGACCAGATGCACCTCGTCAGACTACCGTGGAAAACTTGCGAGAATAGGGGGGTGAAGATTCGCCGCGCTCCCCTCGTTGCTTTTGTGCTCGCCGCCGCCTGGCTGGCCATCGACCAGATGTCAAAGGCGTGGGCCGAACAGACCCTCTCCCTCGGAGTGGGAGTTCCGCTGATCGGCGACCTGATCCAGCTGCGCTTGGTCTACAACCCCGGTGCGGCGTTTGGAATCGGCACGGGGTACACCTGGATCCTCACGATCATCGCGGGCATCGCCGTCATCGCACTGGCCGTGATCGCCACCCGCACCCGCAGCCTTGCGTGGGCTTTGGCCATCGGTTCGATGCTGGGCGGAGCGATCTCACATTTCGGTGACCGACTGCTGCGCGGCGACGAAATTGCGCAGGGCAAGATTGTCGACTTTATCGACTACGCCGGATTCTTTGTCGGCAACGTGGCCGACATCGCCCTGGTGGGTGCCGCAGCGTTTGCCATTCTGCTGAGCTTCTTTGGCGTTCCGTTTACGGTTGACGCACGCCCAGAACCGGTGACAACACCGGCAGAGCCCGTCGACCCCGAGCAGTAAAAGCGTCCGCCAGCGCCGCGGCCTGTTCGGCATCGGCCATGAGGAACGCCGTCGTGGGACCGCTGCCCGACACGATTCCGCGCAGCGCTCCGTGACCTTCACCCCATGCGAGGGTGTCCGCCAGTTCGGGCTGCAGACTGATGGCGGCGGCCTGCAGGTCGTTGTGAACAAGTTCGGCCAGTCGCACCGGATCGCCCACTCGAAGTGCATCCCATAATTCGTCCGGTACTGCGGGAGCGGAAGCCGTGGTGGCCCCACCCGGCGTGCGAGCCTCGCGCAGGTCATCGAGCCGCCGGTACACGGCCGGCGTCGACAGCCCGCGGTCCGACATGACGAGAACCCAATGAAAAACCGCCGAATCGGTCACGACGTGCAATTCGTCACCACGACCCACGCCCAACGCCGATCCCCCGGTGAACGCGAACGGCACATCACTGCCCAGTGTCGCCGCGATGGACAGCAACTCGGCATCGGTCAGCCCAGTCCCCCACAGCTCGTTGATCGCCGCCAGCGCCGCGGCCGCATCGGCCGACCCCCCACCCATACCGCCGGCAATAGGAACCTGCTTGTCCACGGCGATGTGTGCGCCGCCGGAATACCCCGTCGCATCGGCGATGGCCTGCGCCGCTCGCATGACAAGGTTGCTCGGACCCACGGGAATGTCCGACACGTCAAGCGGCCCCGCAAAGCTGCAGGACAGTGTCGGCGCCGCGGTGACGGTGACGGTTTCCCGCAGCGACACCGCATGGAACGCCGTCGCCAGGTCGTGAAAACCGTCCGCCCGCAGCGGGCCGACACCCAGAAACAGGTTGAACTTGCCCGGAGCCGACGCGAAAACGGACACGGCGACCTACTCGGACCAGACGGCGGCCAACGCCAGATAGTCCGCCAATACGAGAGCTTCGCCTCGGGCTCCCGGGTCGATACCCGCTGCCACACACAGCGCCTCGGATTCCGCGGTGCCGCCAGCAAGTGTCGCCAAGGCCTGACGGAGGGTCTTGCGGCGCTGACCGAACGCGGCATCCACCAACGCAAAGGTGCGGCGGCGCAACGCCTCGTCGCCCGGGGTGTCATGGCCAGTCATGGCGACGAGAGCCGAATCCACATTGGGCACCGGCCAGAAAACCTGACGGGACACCGTGCCCGCAATCGACCAGTCACCCCACCACGATGCCTTCACCGACGGAACCCCGTACACCTTCGAACCGGGTGCGGCGGCGAGACGGTGTCCCACCTCGGCCTGCACCATCACAAGAACCCGGTGGATGCTGGGGAACTGCGTCAGCAGGTGGATGATGACGGGTACCGAAATGTTGTACGGCAGGTTGGCAACGAGGGCGGTCGGCGCCACGGGCAACTCGGTGACCGTGAGCGCGTCCTGATTGATGACAGTGAATTGACCGGCGGGGACCCCGTGTTCGGTGGCCGTCCGGGGCAAACGCGCGGCGAGCCTCGGGTCAATTTCGATTGCGGTGACGGGGTGGCCCGCCTCGAGCAGCCCCAGGGTCAGCGAACCCAGACCGGGACCCACCTCGAGTACCGCAGCGCCCGGTTCGAGGCTCGAGGCCTGCACGATTTTGCGGACCGTGTTGGCGTCGTGCACAAAGTTTTGGCCCCACTTTTTCGTGGGGGTGACGTCGAGTTCGGCGGCCAATGCGCGGATCTCGGATGCGCCGAGCAGGGTCACCATTGTCCGTACACCGCCTCGGTGTTTGCCGCAATTTGGTGGCACAGTTCGTCGACCGGCACATCGAGGGTTTCGGCCATGAACCGGACCGTCAACGGAATGAGGTACGAGCCGTTGGGGCGGCCGCGATACGGAATCGGGGTGAGGAAGGGCGCATCGGTTTCGACCATGACAAGTTCGCGCGGGGCGATCGCCAAGGCGTCACGCAAACTCTGCGAATTCTTGAACGTCACAGTACCCGAGAACGACAGATACCAGCCGTGGTCGGCGCACACCCTCGCCAGTTCCTCGTCACCAGAGAAGCAGTGAAACACCGTTTTCTCGGGGGCGCCCACACGCAACAACGTCTGGACCACATCGCCGTGTGCGTCACGGTCATGAATCTGCAGCGCGATGCCGTTGTCCTTAGCGATCTGAATATGCGCTTCGAAACTCTCGAACTGGGCGGCACGACCGTCCTCGCCGGTGCGGAAAAAATCGAGGCCCGTCTCGCCCACCGCGCGAACGCGGTCCTGGGTGGCCAGTTCCGCGATACCCGCGATGTGTTCCGACAGTAGACCCTGTTCCGCCAGCTTGGGCGCCTCGTTGGGGTGAATCGCCACCGCGGCGAGAACCCGGGGGTCACGCGCAGCCAACGCAGCACTCCACTGTGAGGTCACCACGTCCGTTCCCACCTGCACCACACCCCGCACACCGACAGCGGTCGCTCGACGCAGATTTTCCTCCGGCGGCAGTGGGTTTTCACCGTCCGCAATTTCGAGGTGAGTGTGGTTGTCGTACACGGGTACGGCGAGGCCGTCGGGAATGGGCGGGAATTCGAGGTCGCGCTTCATCGCACCATCCCCAGTGGAACGCTGGCGAAGCGGTTCAGTCACCGACTACTCCTCGATACGGGGGAACAGTGCGTCCAACGCCGACGTGTGAACTCCGGCAGGAATCTGGCCCCATTCACCGGCGCGCACCAGCTGCTGAGATTCCAATTCACCCAGCGCCTCGGCGGCACCCAGCGCGTCCCACAGCTTGTGAGCCGCGGTCGGCATGATGGGCGACAGTCCCACGGCGATGGCACGCAGGCCCTCCACCGCGGTGTACAGGACAGTGTGCAGGCGATCGCGGTTCGCGTCGTCCTTGGCCAACGCCCAGGGCTCCTGGTCGGTGATGTACCCGTTCAGTGCGTCAACAATCCGCCACACGCTCGAGATGGCCGACTGGATGGCCAGCTTGTCGATCGCGGCATTGGCGTCCACGAATGCCTGGCGAACCGTGTCAACAATGGCGGTGTCGGCCTCGTTCATCTCGGTCGCGGCGGGGACGACGTTGTCGCAGTACCGTGCAACCATGGCCAGCACACGCGAGGCCAGGTTTCCGAACCCGTTGGCCAGTTCGGCCTGGTAACGAGCCGACAGGTCCTCCCACGAGAACGAACCGTCCTGGCCGAAGCTGATGGCGCTCATGAAGTAATAGCGGAAAGCATCAGCACCAAACACGTCCGTGATCTGATGGGGTGCAATACCGGTCAGCTTCGACTTCGACATCTTTTCGCCACCGACCAGCAACCAGCCGTGACCGAACACGCGGCGAGGGGGCTGGATGCCGGCGGCCATGAGCATGGCGGGCCAGATCACGGCGTGGAAACGTGCGATGTCCTTACCCACGATGTGAATGGCCGGCCAGCGCGCCTCGAAGGCGTCGTCGTCCGCGCTCCAACCCGATGCGGTGATGTAGTTCAGCAGCGCCTCGAACCAGACATAAACCACGTGCGAGTCATCCCACGGAATCTTGATGCCCCAGTCAAAACTGGAACGCGAGATGGACAGGTCATCGAGACCGCGGCGCACAAACGACAGAATCTCGTTGCGAACGCTCTCGGGCTGAATGAAATCGGGCTGCGATTCGTACAGGTCCAACAGCTGCTGCTGGAAGTCGCTCATGCGGAAGAAGTAGTTCGATTCCTTGAGGATTTCGATGGGACGGGTGTGGATTGCACACACCTTTTCGCCGGGGAAATCGTCGCCGCCCTCGATCAGGTCGCCGGGCTGCTTGTATTCCTCGCAGCCAACGCAGTAATACCCCTCATACTCACCCGAATAGATATAGCCCTTGTCACGCAACAGTTCGAGGAACTTCTGAACGGCCGTTTCGTGGCGGGGTTCGGTGGTGCGAATAAAGTCGTCGTTCTTGATGGAAATCGTGTCCAGCAGCGGCTTCCACGATTCGGTCACCAGCTTGTCGGCCCACTCCTGGGGGCTCACACCGTTCGCCACCGAGGTGCGCAGGATCTTCTGGCCGTGCTCGTCAGTGCCGGTGAGCATCCACGCGTCCTTGCCGTTCTGGCGGTTCCAGCGTGCGAGAACGTCCGCCGCCACCTCGGTATAGGCGTGCCCGATGTGCGGGACGTCGTTCACATAGAAGATGGGGGTGGTGATGAAGTAAGAATTTTCGGTCGACATAACTCCCCTAGTCTACGGTTTAGCGCTGAACGGCGAGAGCGGCCTGATACAGTTCCCGGCTGGTCAGACCCGTGTGTTCCGCAACCTCACGGCACGCGTCCTTCAAACGGTCTCCGGCCGCAACCCGGGACAGCACTTCGGCGAGCGCCGAATCCAGCGTGACGATGGTGTCGCCCGCACCCTCCAGAACGATGACGAATTCACCGCGAGCGCCCTCGGCGAAGCGACCAGCCACGTCACCGAGTCCGCCGCGCACGACCTCCTCGTATAACTTGGTGAGTTCACGGCACACAGCAACTCGGCGATCGGCACCCATCGCCTCGGCCATGATGGCCAGGGTTTCCCCAATTCGATGCGGCGATTCAAAGAACACGAGGGTGCGCCGTTCGCCGGCGAGGGACTGGAAATACCCCAGCCGACCCTTGCGCGGCACAAAACCCTCGAAAGCAAACCGGTCCGTCGGGAAACCCGACAGTGCAACCGCGGTGAGCACCGCCGAGGGTCCCGGAATGACCGTCACGGTCACGCCCTGAGCGGCCGCCTCGCGAACGATGGCGAAACCGGGGTCGCTGATGCCGGGCATGCCCGCATCGCTGACCACAACCAGCGTGCAGTACGCTGCCTGCGCGACCAGTTCGGCCGACTTGGCGTCCTCGTTGTGATCGTGCAGTGCCACGAACTGGGCAGTCGACTGTATCCCCAGTGCACTGAGCAGGTGTTTGGTGGTCCGTGTGTCCTCGGCCGCGATGATATCCGCCGTGAGCAGGGCCTCGCGCAGTCGA
>CAZRHP010000027.1:7482-13526 GCA_964599975.1 uncultured Gulosibacter sp. | reverse complement strand
GTCCGCCGCATCGACGGCGACCAGTTCGGGGGCCTCGATGTCGGGCCAGCGACGCAGCGCCGAAAAGTCGAAACCGGTTGATGTATTCACCACTCCAACCTATGCCCACCCCAGCACACCCCGGAGCCTGTCGGCGCGGAAATTCGGGCACGGAGTGCAAAACTGCGGTCAGACGCGGAATTCGTCAGGGCCCAAATAATGACGGCAACTCGACTGCGCAAACGAGCATTTCGGTCAATAAAATGAACGAATGGTTAACAAAACTTCTGGCGCAAACGCGTCCACAATCGAAACAAACGACATCGAGCCCATCCCGGCGAACGAGCGTCACGGCAAGGCCTGGCACCTGTTCACCGTATGGTCCTCGCCCAACCTCGAGTTCGCGACGATCTTCGTCGGAATGCTCGGAGTCATGTACTTCGGACTGAGCTTCTGGCAGGCCGCTTTGGCCATCGCCGTCGGTAACGGTCTCGGCGTCATCACCCACGGCTGGCTCTCGACGTGGGGCCCCAAGCTCGGTGTCCCCCAGATGGTTCTCAGCCGCACCGCATTCGGTCGCATCGGAAACGCACTGCCCTCGGCACTCGTCGTCGTCACCGCCGGTGTGGGCTGGTTCGCCGTCAACTCGCTCTCGGGCGCATTCGCGCTGTCGAGCATGTCGGGCATCGACATCAGCATCGCACTGTTGATCATCGCCGCCGCACAGATCGTCATCGCCCTGATCGGCCACAACTTCATTCACGTGTTCGAGCGCTATGCGTTCTATGTGCTGCTCGTTGTGTTCGCCATCGCCTCGATCGCAATCTTCACCAGCGCCAACCTCGGCGCAGCTCCGATGGACTCGGACAGCCCCGTCCCCGACTTCGTTGGATTCACCCTGACCGCCGGTGCGGCATACGGTTACACCGCCGGCTGGACCCCCTTTGCGTCGGACTACACCCGTTACCTGCCCGCGAACACCAACTCGCGCCAGCTGGGCTGGGCCGCAGCACTGGGAATGTTCTTCTCGACCACCATCCTCATGTCGGTCGGTGCAGCATTCGTCACCATCGTCACGGGCGCCGTCTATGACGAAAACGTCAACCCCACCTCGCTGTTCGCTGACACCCTGTCGGCTTCGGTCGGCGCCTGGTTCGCGCCCATCGTTCTGCTGTGCATCGCCGTGGGTTCGGTCTCGGCCAACGTCCTGAACATCTACTCGGGCTCGCTGTCGATCCTCGCTGCTGGCGTCAAGCTCGGCGCAAAGACTCGTCGCGCCATCGTGGCACTCGTCTCGGGTGTCGTCGGCACCCTCGTGGCCTTCTCGGCCGTGAGCGACTTGGGACACGCCTTTGAAGGCTTCCTGCTCGTTGTGGCCTACTGGGTTGCACCGTGGTTGGGCATCGTCGTCGTTGACCGCCTGCTGCGCAAGGGTCAGGACATCAGCGGCCTGATCGCCGAAGGCTCGAAGCACGAAAACCTCGCCGGTCTGATCGCTCTGATCGCCGGTGCCGGCTTCGGCATCTGGGGCTTCGCCAACCAGGTCCTGTACACCGGACCCATCGCTGCGGCATACCCCATCGGTGACCTCGCAGCACCCGTCGGCTTCTTCACCGCAGCCGCCATCTATGCAGTGCTGTTCAAGGCACTGAAGAAGTAACACCACTCACACGGAAGGCCTCGGCTATGGACTACACAATCGGTCAAATTTTCGTCACCGACGAAGAAAAGATGCAGGTTGCCATAGCCGAGGCCGTTTCCGGTGCGTCCGAGGGCGGAATCCCCATCGGCGCCGCACTGTTCGACGAAAACCATCGACTGTTGGGCAGCGGACATAACCTGCGCGTACAGGACGGTGACGCCTCGATGCACGGCGAAACGAGCGCATTCCGCAACGCGGGCCGCCAGCGCAGCTACGCCAAAGTAACCCTCGCAACCACGCTGTCACCCTGTTGGTACTGCTCGGGCCTGGTACGTCAGTTCGGCATTGGTCGCGTGCTCGTCGGCGACGACATCAACTTTATGGGCGGTCAGGACTGGATCGCCGAACACGGTTGCGATGTGACCGTGATGAACCAACCCGAACTTGTCGCCATGATGGCCGCGTTCATCGAGGACAACCCCACCCTCTGGAATGAGGACATCGGGGTCGACTAGCCCCTGTTGCTATCGAGCCGTCGAGGCGCGAGCAACCAGTGTGGGTTCGTGCACGATGCTGACTCGTGCTTCTGCGGCAGCGTCTCCAGCAGCGTCCGCCATTCTGGTCAAAGCCTGACGAGCCGCCGATCGCCCCAGCTCGATGCTGTGCGGATCAACCGTGGTCAACGCAATCACGGGCGCCTGGCTCAGCGACGTGTTGTCATACCCCACCACCGCAATGTCCTTGCCGGGTCGCAGCCCGCGCAACACGATGGCGTCAAGCACACCCAGTGCCGTCTGGTCGTTGTGTGCGAAAAACGCGGTGGGTGGGTGCGGTGAATCCACGATGAGCCCCGCGGCGACCTCGGCGTCGTGACGGTCATAGGTGACCGGAACAATTCGAGGCTCGAGTCCCGCTGCGGTGATCGCCTCGAGATATCCACGCTGTCGCCCCTGATATCCCTGGGTTTGCGGGTTCGAGAGAAACACAATGTTGGTGTGGCCGGATTCGATCAGGTGTGCTGTCGCGATGGTGCCACCGGCGACATCGTCGGCGCACACTGAATCGATTCCCGGCACATCACGGGTCACGCTGATCAGCGGCGTTCCCTGAGCAACGGCGCGAACCTCAGAATCGGTCATCATCAAACCTGCGGCAATGATGACATCAACCCGGCTCTCGAACAGTGCCCTGATGGCTGCCGCGTCTCCGCTGCCATCGATTCGCCCAACGGCCAACACCAGTTGTGCATCGGAGTCATCGATGATGTCGCGGATTCCGTCGAAAACGTCGGCGAAGACTTCGTTGTGCAGGTCCTGCAGGAATACCCCCACGGTGTCCACATTTTTACTCGCAAGGCGTGCAGCAATGCGGTTCGGAACATACCCCAGTCGGGTCCCCACATCGATGATGTGCGCCTTGGTTGCGTCACTGACACCGACGGCGTCACGGTAAGCAATCGACACGAGAGCCCGCGAGACGCCCGCTTCACGCGCGACGTCTTCCATGGTGATGCGGCTCACGGTTCTCCTTTGGGGTACGGTATTGACAATACTAACTAGAGCGCTCTAGATTATGTGCAACACCTCCCCCAAACCCCGAGGACACCATGACCGACAACACCGCACCACTCGCCCGAATCGGCATCGCCCCCGACTCCTGGGGCGTCTGGAACGCCGTCGACGACGCCCAGCCCGGCCCCGCGCAATACCTCGACGAGGTGCGCGACGCCGGATACACCTTCACCGAGATTGGCCCGTACGGATATCTCGGAACCGACCACAACCAGGTCGCCGATGACCTCGCCGCACGAGGCCTGATCGTGTCCGGTGGCACCGTGTTCACCGGACTCCACCGAGGCGGTTCGAGCCTTGATGACCAGTGGGACGGAATTCGCGACGTCGCCGCCCTCGTGCAGTCGCTGGGAGCCGAACACCTCATCGTGATCCCCGAAATGTGGCAGCGCGACCACCACGGACACGTGTCCAGCCCCCGCACCTTCACCGACCAGGAATGGGCGGCACTGTGCGCCTGGCACAACGCCCTGGGCCAACGCCTGTTCGAAGAATTCGGCCTGCGCCAGCAGTTCCACTCGCACGCGGAAACCCCCGTCGGGTCGTACAACGAAATCGTCCGACTGCTGAACGGCACCGACGAGCGCTGGATGAACCTGTGCCTCGACACCGGACACTTCGCGTACTACTGGGGCGACAATGTGCGCCTGATCCGCGAATTTTCGACCCGAATTGGTTACCTGCACCTCAAGCAGGTTCACCCCGACATCCTCGCCGACGTCCTCAAAAACGAGATCTCGTTCGTCGACGCCGTATCGATGGGCGTCATGGTCGAACCACCCTTCGGCACCCCCGACTATGCCGAAATCCTCGCCGAGGCCAATGCCCACACCCCTGGCATTTTCGCGATCATCGAGCAGGACATGTACCCACTGAAGGACTTCAGCGAACCCCGCAAAATCGCCGAACGCACCCGTGCATACATCGAGGGCCTGTCAACCCCCGTCCGCTTTAACTAACTTCGCCACCGCCCCACACCGCAATACCCACTTACGCAGTACCCACTTACGCAACTCACCGCTCGGCCGCCGCCCCTTGGCAACCACAGCACCCATCAACCTCAACGAACAGGACTCACCATGACAACCACCCTGAAAGTCGGCATCATCGGTGCCGGAATGGCCGGACAGGCCCACGCATTCGGTTACCGCAACGCTTCGATGTCGGTCAGCGACACCATCCGCGTCGAACTGTACGCAATCGCCGACCCCAACCTGGCCCTGGCCCAGAAGGTCGCCGACCGTTATGGATTCCAGACCGCTCTGGAAAACATTGACGACCTCATCAACTCGGACGTCGACGTGATCAGCGTGGCACTGCCCAACTTCCTGCACGCCGAAATCCTGCCCAAGGTCATCGCGTCGGGCAAGCACGTGTTCGCGGAAAAGCCGATCGGTCGCGACTCGGCCGAATCGGGTGCGCTGACGGCACTCGCCGAAGCATCGGACGCCGTTCTGGGCGTCGGGTTCTCGTTCCGCCGACTTCCCGGACTCGCCGCCCTGGCACAGGCCGCCCACAGCGGAATGTTCGGCACGATTCACACCGCACGCGCGTGGTACCACGCCGACTACGCCTCGGACCCCAGCGGCGCACTGTCGTGGCGCTACGCCAGCTCGCAGGCCGGCCCAGGCGCACTGCTCGACATCGGAGCTCACGCCATCGACGCACTGCAGTTTGTGGCCGGTGACATTGCCGAGGTGACCAGCGCAAGCCTGCGCACCGTCATCACGGAACGTCCCGTCGCCGCAGCGGGATCCGTCGGTCACGGCGCATCCACCTCGACCGAGCGCGGCCCCGTCACGAACGACGACGTCGCATTGGTCACCGCCGTACACGAATCCGGTGCGATTTCGCAGGTATCGCTCAGCCGTATTGCGCACGGCGTCCCCAACTCGTTGGGCGTCGAGGTGTACGGCACCGCCGGAAGCGGCTGGTTCGACTCGATTTCGGGCAACGAATTCCACGTATTCGAGGCCGGCCTCGGTAACCCCGCGTTCAACGGCCCCCGCCGTGTCTTCACGGGACCCAACCACCCCTATTTCACCAACGTTGCGGCCATGCCCGGCGCGGGCGTCGGCACCGGTTACGCCGAAGCTTTCACCGCCGAAATCCAGGAATTCCTGGTGTGCGTGGGTTCGGGCCAGCCGATGGACACCCACTTCGGTGTCGCGCACCAGACGATGAAGGTCGTCGATGCTGCGCTGATGTCCGCCGCCGAACACCGTCCCGTCGCACTCTAGGCGACAGGCGCGACGGGCTTCGCGGTGTTCACCGCACCGCGAATTCCACGAGCCGGGGGATCGCCACAACCCCGAATTTCGTTCTTATGAAATTCTTAGGTTTCCCACATGCTCGGCACAGACTCGTTCCGTAACTTGTTCATCAGAAGGCACAGGGCTCCGGCCTCCACCTTCCAGCGATTGCGGGCTAGTCACCCTTGATTCATTACCTCCTTTCATGCAAAGGGCCCCGATGTGGTGTCGGGGCCCTTTGTGGTTTTCGAGCGTTACCGCGCAAAAACGGTGGCCAATTCATCCCAGTGGGTGGTGGCGCGCGGCGACAGCATCTCGCGCTTCATCTCCCACCGCCTCGCCGACCTCAAGCCCGCCACACCCAGGCCGATGCTCGATGCACCAAACCGATCCGTCACCGTATCCAAGGCGCGACCCACCTGGCGAAGTTCGGACACCGGGGTGAAAATTTCGAGAAATTCGGACGGTTTTGCGCGCGAAATCTCGTGCAGCATGATGCCGGCACGCACGTATTTGTTGCCCTCCACCACGCGCCCCAACAGGGCCTGCGCACAGGCCGCGGCAATCTGAATCGGGTCGTCGGTGGGTGCATCGAAACGG
>CAZRHP010000027.1:3102-7472 GCA_964599975.1 uncultured Gulosibacter sp. | reverse complement strand
CGGACCGCCACGAACGGGGCGTGGTTTTCCGCATTCGCAAACCGCGACGTGGCCGCATAACAGGTCAGCGCCCCCGTCACATATCCCTGCTTGCGCAGCCGCTTGCTGACCCGCGCCGCGTACACCGCCAGCACCTGCTCCATCTCGGCGCGCGTGGTGACCGGGGTCGAAAAACTGCGGGAATAGATGATCTGGCCCTTGATTTCCCGCATGCTCTCGATCGAAATGCAGTCAATCCCCCGCAGCTCGTGCACCGTGCGCTGCAACACGACGCTGAACCGTTTCCGAATGAATTCGGGGTCGCTATCCCGCAGGTCCCGGATGGTCAGTACGCCGAGGTTCGTCAGACGTTTGCGCGTGCGACCGGCCACACCCCACAGCTCGGTGACGGGCATCGATTCCATGACCGCGTTCAACCGTTCGGGCGCGAAATCGTCCAGGTTGCACACCCCGTTCATGTACGGGGATTTCTTTGCGCCGTGGTTGGCCAGTTTCGCCAACGTCTTGGACTGTGCGATGCCCACGCACACGGGCAAACCGGTGTGACGACGAATAGTGGCGCGCAGTTCGGCCGCCAACGCCGAATTCTGGTCGGGGGTGCCCGACAGGTGCAGAAAGGCTTCGTCGATGCTGTAGACCTCGAGGTGCGAGGTGAAACGCCCCGCGATTTCCATCACCCGCGACGACAGGTCACCATAGAGCTCGTAATTCGAGGAACGGGCCACAATCCCGAACTTTTCCGCCATCGGCGCCAGGCTGAACCACGGCGCCCCCATGGTGATCCCCAGGGCCTTGGCCTCGGCGCTGCGGGCCACCACGCAGCCGTCGTTGTTGGACAGCACCACCACGGGACGGCCCTCTAATTTGGGGTCAAAGACGCGCTCGCACGACGCAAAAAAATTGTTGACGTCCAACAGCGCGGTGCGCTGGTCAGACACGGTGCAAGCACCTCGTGACGACACCCCAAATGGTCAGTTCGCTCAGTGTGGCCACCACAATGTCGGGATACCGCGGGTTCTCGGCGCGCAGCACCACCCGGTCGCGCAACACCGACAGCCGTTTCAACGTCAGTTCGCCGTCAACCACCGCCACCACGACCACGCCGTCGCGCGGTTCGATGGAACGGTCAACAATGACCTCGTCCCCGTCGCTGATTCCCGCATCGCGCATGCTGTCGCCCGCCACCCGCACGATAAACGTCGACGTGATGTCGCGGATCAGGTGAGCGTTCAGGTCGATCCGGCCATCGAAATAGTCCTGAGCCGGCGACGGAAAACCCGCCGCAACCCCCACCGGTGACACCAGAATTCCCGCAGTGTCATCAAACGGGGACAACACTTTCGCGATATCCACCACAACTGCCATGAGCGCCTCCATTAGAACATATGTTCGAATAGTTGAGCATAGCCCTCCGACATGAAAAACGCCAGCGGGCGATCAGGGCAAAGCAAAAGCCCCGGTCGTGGAGGACCGAGGCTTTCGTACACCCCCCGGGACTTGAACCCGGAACCCACTGATTAAGAGTCAGTTGCTCTGCCAATTGAGCTAGAGGTGCGTGTGCTTTCGCAACTAGACGACTTTAGCATAAAAATTGGCGCGAACATAACGCGCTATTCTGAAGCCATGACACTCGAAATTGGCTCTGTTGCCCCCGCTTTCACACTGCCCGATGCCGACGGCAACGCCGTGTCGCTCAGCGACTACCGCGGCAAGAAGGTCATCGTCTATTTTTACCCCGCCGCCAGCACCCCCGGGTGCACCACCCAGGCCTGTGATTTCCGCGACAACATGGCCGCGTTGACCAGCGCCGGCTACGTCGTGATTGGCATTTCGCCGGACAAGGCTCCCGCCTTGCAGAAATTTATCGCCAACGAATCGATCCCCTACACCCTGCTGGGCGACCCCGAGAAGGACACCCTGCTGGCCTATGGCGCCTTTGGCAAGAAGATGATGTACGGCAAAGAGGTGCAGGGCGTTATTCGTTCGACGTTCGTCATCGACGAGGACGGCGTGCTGACCCACTGCCTCTACAACGTCAAGGCCACCGGTCACGTGGCGATGCTGAAGAACAAGCTGGGCGTTGCGTAACTAACGCGACAGTTTTGCCGCGATGGACGGCGAGAACAGGATCATCACCGCGACATACACGGCGGGGATTCCCAAAATCAGGGCGATGTCGAGGCGCGCATCGGGTCCTTGGTTCGATGCAATAGCCACACCGATAACCATGACCTCCCAGACGAGGACGGCGCCGCGGGTGTAGGGATTGCCGCGCTGGAATCCGCGCGAGACGACTGCCAACAGCACGGCGAACAACAACACCAGCGTGTCAAGGAAGATGGTCGAGGCCAGCGATACCGATTTTTCGGCGAACGACAGCACGATCAGATAGCCGGCGGCCACCCACAGTGCGACGGTTTGCAGCCACAGCACAGTGGCCACAGAGTTAACGGCTAACTTACGCATAAAAAACTTTCCCCGAATCTATTGATTTGTGTCCGAATATGTGCGACTCTATCTGAGGTTGAAGTTCGTCCCCGACGGTGTGGACATTTCCCAAGCATTATGCATTCATTTTCCTCGTGTGGCAGCAGCCACGCAAACGCTGGAACCCCGTGTTTCAGCACAACAAAAGGAGTCCTCATGGATTGGCGCGACAAGGCAGCTTGCCTCACAGTCGACCCCGAGTTGTTCTTCCCCGTCGGCAACACCGGCCCCGCACTCGACCAGATCGAGCGCGCAAAGTCCGTGTGCGGACAGTGCTCGGTATCCGAAAACTGCCTGCAGTACGCACTCGAGACCAACCAGGACTCGGGCGTCTGGGGTGGCCTCAGCGAGGACGAGCGTCGTGCGCTGAAGCGCCGCGCTGCTCGTGCCCGCCGCGCGTCCTAATACGACCGCGCCACACTCTTCGTGCCCTCGCATTGCGGGGGCACGAATTTTTATACGGCTACTGGGCCTTGCGCTCCATGTACTTCAACGGAATGTCGATCGTGACCTCGGCGCCGCTGCCAGGCACCGAACGCCAGTCAATTCCGCCGGACAGTTCGTTCTCGACGAGGGTGCGCACGATCTGGGTTCCCAGGCCCTGGCCCACGGTCCCCTCGGCAAGGCCCTTGCCGTTGTCGCTGACGGTCACACGCAACAAGTTGGGCCCGCGTTCGGCGGTCACCACCACGGCTCCCCCCTCGATGCCGACCAGGCCGTGCTCGACCGCGTTGGTGACGAGCTCGGTGAGGACGACCGCGAGCGGCGTCGCAAATTCGCTGGGCAGCATGCCGAATTCGCCGTGAATAGAGGGACGCACGGTCGCACCACTGGTCTGCGCGACCTCGGCGGCCAGTTGGGTCACGCGCGTCGCGACCTCGTCAAAGTCCACTGTCTGCGCCAGCCCCGAGGCCAGCGTGTCGTGAACGACCGCAATCGCCTCGACGCGACGCATGGCCTGGGTGAGTGAATCCTTGGCCTCGACCGAATGCGCGCGGCGGGCCTGGATGCGCAGCAACGAGGCCACCGTCTGCAGGTTGTTCTTCACGCGGTGGTGGATTTCGCGAATCGTGGCGTCCTTGGTGATCAGCTCGCGTTCGAAACGACGCAGTTCGGTGACGTCGCGGATCAGGATGATTGCGCCAAAACGTTCGCCCAAACGCTTGAGCGGGATAGAGCGAATCGTCATGGTGGCGCCGCCTGTTTCGATGTCGGTCCGCCACGGAGCGCGGCCGGCGGTAATCAGCGGCAGCGACTCGTCGGTGCTGTGCAGGTAGCCCAGCACCGTTTCGGCGATCGTCGTCAGTGACGCGCCCTCGATCTCGTTGATGTACCCGAAACGGTGCAAGGCCGACAGCGCGTTGGGGCTCGCGAATTGGACGACACCATCGACGTCCAGCCGCATCAAACCGTCCGAGGCGCGCGGCGCACCCAGCTTGGGTCCCGCCGGTGCACCGCTGTCGGGGAATGCGCCCTCGGAAATCATGTTGAACAGTTCCTCGGCAGAGGACACGAACGTTGTGGCCTGACGCGAGGTCTGCTGGCGCGCCTCGGCGAGGTTGATGTGACGAGACAGCACGGCGATGGGGACCAGCGAGGACGAATCCCCGCGGCGCACCGGGACGGCACGAATTTTGGTGGCGGATTCCTCGAACCAGATGGGTTCGGTGGTGTCGACGATAACGCCGCGGCGCACACATTCGGACATCAACATGACCCACTCGGGTGGGACGGTGGTACCCACGATGTCGCGGTAAAACAGGGTGTTGGCGCTCGACGGCCGCCCCGCGCTCGAGTTCGGCACGCGCCGCACCCACCCCGAGGCCGCCGTCGACGTCGCGCGCGCGGCGTACATCGCAGGCTTCGAGGCTTCGTCGAACGTC
>CAZRHP010000027.1:0-3092 GCA_964599975.1 uncultured Gulosibacter sp. | reverse complement strand
AACCACAAGACGATATCGGCGAGGGCGAGATCGGCCGTCAACTGCCCCTCGGCGTGCAACAGATGCAGCCATTCGATGTCCTCGACCGACAGGTTTGTGTGACGTTCGGCGAGTTCAGACAGCGTTGACATTCCCCCAGATTACCTGCCGAACAGCCCCTTTTTGACGGAGGGGCTCGGCGACACGATTCCTGCCCTGCGCGCCAACTCTGTGTACTCGTGTACGGCTCGGGCGCGCGCCACCGTGTCGTGCAAACCGCCACGGGAATCGGGTGGAATGGACTGTGCGGGACTCGTTGACGTAAAGCGCTCGAGTATTCGCCGCGATTCGTCGAATTCGCGCGGGGTAGCCCGGTTGATGACGACGATGGGGTCGTCACAAAAGTCAGATATTTCGTCGAGCCCGCGAATTAATCGGGCCAAGCCCACGGGATCGGGCAGCCCGACGGCGACTACGGCATCGGCCTGCTGCAACGCCAACTGTGTGGTTCCGTTCCGGCTGGGCGCCACGGCGTCGATCCACTCGTTGTCCTCGATACAGAACCCCGCGTCCACGACCACCACGTCGTACATGCGCCGGACAAGGTCAAACACCTCGCGCGCCTTGGACCGTTCCGTTTCACCCCAGCGCGATGTGCGGGGAATCCCCGTCAGGACATGGAATTCGCCGGGTTCGTGCCGCACGACCTCGCGCAATCGCAGCACCTCGGATTCGGTCAGTTGCCCCTTGCCCGCGAGCCGGCAACAGGCCGCAAAGCCCGGGGTTTCGTCCAGCAACCCCAGTCCGATGGCCACCGACGAACCGTAGGTGTCGGCGTCAACCAACAGGGTTGACCGCCCGGACGCCGAGGCCTGGTGAGCCAGGGCGATGGCCACACTGGTTCGGCCCGGTGCACCCAGCGGACCCCACACGGTAATCATGCGGGGTGGTGGCGCGTCCGCAACGGGCCCCTGCACCCCGTCAACGTCCGCCCCGGACAGATCGGGCGTTTCGGGTGATTCCGGCGGTTCTGGCTGAGCGGCCGCCTCGAACCACGACGTAAAGGGATTGACATGTTCGCTGGGCAACAGTTCGCCTTCGGGAATTCCGTCGACCAGCAGGCGCCGCGCCGATTCCGGGCTGGACACCCTGTCAATGCCGTCCAGCACATCGACCCACGACGCCTCGTCATCGCTCACCGCGATGGCCACCACCCGCACCTGGTGTTCCCGTGCCACCGTGATCAGCAGCGGGGTCAGGAATGTGACGGTCGCCGAGACCAGCACCACGCCGACGGTACTTCCCTGTTGGAATCGCCGGACCGCGTCGATGGGATCATCGGTCCCCCATTCCACGTTGCACCAGTCCCCCAGCGGCGCGACCCAGTCCGCCAGAGCCGGGTCACCCACGATTCCACAGACCAGCATCAGTCACCCCCGGGATGGGTCACCATCACGGCAAAACCCGAAGCAACGGCGGCCAGCACCTGTGGTACTTGACGGCGGTCGATCGAAATCTCGATGGAGTCCTCGGTGCCCAACGAATCGCTGTGCACGGCAACAACGGTCGCGCCCTCGGCCAGTTGTTGTGGCGGCGGACCGCCCGCGGTGGGCAACGACCACACCGTCACGCGCGAACCCGCGACAATATTCGATGCCGGCGCGGTGGCGAGGTCGAGCCGCAGCGATTCGGAATTCGAATCCTGGGGTCCAAACAGTCGTTCGGTCAGCAGCTCCCCCTCGCCGACGCTGACCTGCAGTGTACGGCCGACGACCACGTCCTGGCCTTCGCCCACGCCCTCAACCGCGCCCGCACCAGCGCCCCGGATCCCGGCCGTTGATCCGGCTGTCACAGTCGCCGTCACGACGTCCTGTGCGGTCACGACGGTTCCGGCGGCGAGGAACCGTGCAGCGACCAGTACCGAATCGCCCGACCGAGCCTCGGTCACGGTGTATCCCACCCCCACCGCACTGGCGATGACCAACAGGATTCCCGCGAGGGTGCGGCCTGAAATCCGCCGAAACGACCGGCGCAGCGCCGGTGCCAATGTTCGTGCCATGTGAACCTTTCCGCCTCGAGGTTCGCGCACGGCGATGGTTTTCCGCAGTTTTTATCCACAAGAGGAACCAATTTGCCCACAGCCCGCCATTCTGGGCGATTATGGCCGAATGGACGAATTTGACAGCCTGACTCTGACGGATGTGGCCCAGGCCCTGCACCTGACCATCACCGAGGCGCGCGCCTTGATCGACGATGGAACACTGGAAGCCACCGGCGGTTCGCGCCCCCGTGTTCGCTATGCCGAACTTCAACGGTTCGTTCACGAACGCCAGGAACGCAATTATGTGTTGGGCATCAACGCGCCACCCGTGGACGATGTGATGCTGACCCGACCTTTTCCCGATTAGGGGTACCCGATTGCGTCGATTGCGGAAAACGTGACGTCGTGTTCGACGGTCGAATTGACGGTGATGGCCCCGGACCATACGGCACGGATGCGCCCGTGCAGGGCTCGATTTCCCGCAAAAACACTGACATTTACGGCCTTTCGCTCTAAAAATCGAAGAACCGCAGCAAATTCAAGTAGCGGCACCGAATGGCACTGCGCCCGAGCGCACTCGCACGCCGCCAGCGGACTCCACGACCGAATCGAGGCGATCGGCACCACGATTCGCGCAGCCGATCCGCAGGTGACACCGTCCACCCAATCCAGCCCCACTCGCACGGGATGGATCCGAAAATCGTCGGTGCCTGTTCGCAGCACGAGCCCACCGTCCGCCACCGCCCGGGCCCACAACACCTCGCGTGTTTCCGTGGCGGCCCGCGACATGCGCACTCGGTCGCGCTCGTCGTCGATGCGCGCGGCCTCGGATTCGCCCGACCACATGGACTCGAGCCCCTCGAACAATGAATCCCATCTCATGGCGACCATCGTAGAAACTCGGCGAAATAACTCACAGAGTTATCCACAGATCTGATTTTTTCCGACAAACGGGGCTGTCCGCCATCCACAGTGAATACACCAATACGCAACCAGTTCGCATCACGGCAACCGTCAACACGCTCCAGAATTGGCGAAAACCATGGCCCAGGCCCTGCGCATCAGTGAACCC
>CAZRHP010000026.1:0-13730 GCA_964599975.1 uncultured Gulosibacter sp. | reverse complement strand
ACTGCTCGGCCGATGTCGGAGTACGACTTTCGTCCGTCAGCCTGCAACTGCTCGATGATCGCCTTCGAGACGTCATCCAGCACTACAGCTCGGTTTTGGTTTGCCATGCGGTCATTCTGGCAGGTATTTCGGTGAAGCGCAATTGATTTCGAAGCAATTTTGGAAAAATACAGACGAAATTCGAAGAAAAATGGGTGGAAACTTTCGTGCTCTGTGATTAGTGTTAAGCCATGACTCAAAAAACTCTTCGCAACTACATCAATGGTGAGTATGTTGACAGCCGCGGCACTGACGCCATCGACCTGATCAACCCCGCCACCGGCGATGTCTATGCGCAATCACCCGTATCGACCGCCGCCGACGTTGATGCCGCCTACCAGGCCGCCAACACTGCATTTGCAGAGTGGGGTGAAACCACTCCTTCGGAACGTCAGCTCGCACTGTGGCGCATCGCCGACGAAATCGAAAAGCGTGCCGATGATTTCGCCGCACTCGAAATCGAGGACACCGGTAAGCCGGAAGCTTTCGTCGTCAGCGAAGAAATTCTCGTCGGTGTCGACCAGCTGCGATTCTTTGCTGGTGCCGCTCGTAACCTCGAAGGCCGCGCTACCGGTGAATACATGAAGGACCACACCTCGAGCATCCGCCGCGAACCCATCGGTGTCGTCGGACAGGTAACCCCGTGGAACTACCCCCTCATGATGGCATTCTGGAAGTTCGCACCCGCGATTGCTGCCGGAAACACCACCGTCTTGAAACCCTCGGACACCACCCCTCAGTCGACTCTGTTGCTCGCCGAAGTGTGCCAGCAGTTCCTGCCCAAGGGTGTCGTCAACGTCGTCGTCGGCGACCGCACCACCGGTGCTGCCATGACCGAACATAAGATCCCTCAGATGGTGTCGATCACCGGTTCGGTTCGTGCTGGTATGGAGGTCGCTCGCAGCGCATCGTTCGACGTGAAGCGCGTTCACCTCGAGCTCGGCGGCAAGGCCCCCGTAATCGTGTTCGACGACGCCGACATTGAGCGCGCCATCGAAGGCATCGCTGTCGCCGGTTACTTCAACGCCGGCCAGGACTGCACCGCAGCGACCCGTGTTCTCGTTCACGAAAACATTCACGACGAATTCGTGGCAGCAATGAAGGCCTACATTCGTGACAATGTTGCAACGGGTATGCCCAACGAAGACGTGCTGTTTGGCGCTGTGAACAACATCAACCAGTTCGACCGTGTTTTGGGAATCCTCAACGACCTACCCAACAACGCGAATATCGAAATCGGTGGCGCTCGCCAGGGAGATCGCGGATACTTCATCCAGCCGACCCTTGTGTCGGGCCTGCAGCAAACCGACTGGGTCATTCAGAACGAAATTTTTGGACCGGTTATTACTGTCCAGAAGTTCTCGAACGAGGCCCAGGCCCTCGAGTGGGCAAACGATGTCGACTACGGTCTGGCCTCGTCCGTGTGGACCAAGGACCACGGCCGTGCGATGCGTTTCGCAAAGCATCTCGATTTCGGCGCAGTGTGGATCAACACCCACATTCCGATTGTTGCCGAAATGCCTCACGGTGGTTTCAAGCACTCGGGTTACGGCAAGGACCTCTCGGCCTATGGTTTCGAGGACTACACGCGCATCAAGCACGTGATGTCGTACATCGGCGAATAAGTTCGTTCGATTTTTACACCGCGGGGTGGCACTGTTCACAGTGTCGCCCCGCGGCTTTTTGTACACAGTCCGTGGTGAGTCACTGACCGGATGTGGTGCGTGATGGTGCACTGTCGGAATGGAAATTGTGCCCCAGGGGCAGTGCGCATGATGTCGTTGCCACCAGTTCCCCGACATCAGCAGCCACGACGATTCCCCTGGTGGGGTGTTGTAATCCCCGTTGCCGTGTCCGTTACCCTCGCCGTGGTGCTGAGGTCCCCGTTCGCGATGGTGGGTGCTGCGGCTGGACCGTTGATGGCGACAGCGGTGTGGTGGGAGGCGCGGCGCCAGTCGCGGCGAGATCACGCTAGTGCGGAATCCGAATATCGACGGGAGTTGGTGCGGGTCGCATCAGTGCATCATGGCGAAGCACAACGCACCATTTCCGAAGCCGAGAGACAGCATCCCCGTATTTCGGCGTGCGTGACCGATGAATTGTGGCGGCCATCAATGGCGGGGAACACTACAGTGCGATTGGGGAGGGTCTGGGACTCTGGGCTTCACGGCTGGCTGCCCTGGTGCGAAGACCTGCGAGGTGGAGTGGTCGTGATGGGGGACTGCACTGCCGCACTTGCTGTTTTTCTCACGGCGGTGTGTGGTCTCACAGCCCAGCTGGGGGAAGCCGTTGAGAGCAACGGAGCGCAGGAGGGTCCCACCCGTTTCGATTGGTCCAGTGACGTATGGGTTGAGTGGGTGCACTCAGACGCGAATTTCAGATCTCGCAACACAACGACACCCCTCGTGATCCGCTGTGAGAACGGTCGAATAGTTTCGGTCAGCACGGCGGGTGCGCTGGCCTACCAGCGCAACGTAGCGGCAGACGTGCTCGACAGCCAAATATCGAACCGCTTCCTGGCGCGATGCCGACAATCCAACGAAAGCCTCGAAGTGCACTGGGCTATTCGGCCCGGCGAAAAACCGGGAATTGGGTTCGATGAGCGTGGTGAAATACATGTCCCGCTGTCCCAGCTGGACCCGCACGCACTCGTCACCGGTCGAACGGGCAGCGGAAAAAGCGAAATTCTCATTGCGGTGGTTGCGGCGCTCGCGCAGATGAATTCGCCGCGGCAGTTGTCAGTGATGGCGTTTGACTTCAAGGGAGGTGCCACGGCGCGTCGACTCGAAAACTTGCCACACCTCGTGGGAGTCGGAACCGACATGGATGCTGACGCCGCCGAGGCGTTGCTGTCACAGTTGCCCGGCGAAATCATTCGGCGGGAAAGGCTGTTGGACACGCAGGGCGTGGAATCAATGTCGGACTCTGAAAACCCCCACACGCTGCTCGTGATGATTGACGAATTCCAGGCCTTCCTGTCACTCCGTGGCGCCTCAGAAATCATCACCGATATTGCACGTCGGGGCAGGTCTCTGGGGATACGACTGCTGTTGGGTACACAAAATCCGGCGGGCGTGATCCGAGACGCAATCAGCGCAAATATCACGACACGAGTGGTGGCCCCCATGAACAGTTCCTTCGACGAGGCGTTTGTGCTGGGTGAGCCGTCGGCTCGCCGGCCATCGGTGGGGCAAGCGCTGGTTCGGGCGGCCGATGGCGTAGCCCGCCTCGGTGCGATACGACGAGTGGATGCGGACGTGCTTCGGGCTATCGCCCATCGGTGGACAGATATGCAGATCGGCGGCCCACCCCAATGGAGTGAGCCGCCGACCGTCGGGAATCCGAAGAGTATTACAGAACGCTCTCCACGCTGACCGAGTCGATGCCATTTGCCGCACCGACGGCTGCGTTGGTCAGCAGACCATCGTGGGTGTTGAGGCCCAGTGCGAGCGAAGCGTCATCGGACAGTGCAGCCTTCCAGCCCTTCGATGCCAGCGCGCGCACGTAAGGTGCGGTGGCGTTGGTCAAGGCGTGGGTCGAGGTTGCGGGGACAGCGCCAGGCATGTTGGCCACACAGTAGAACACCGAGTTGTGCACCGTGAAGGTGGGGTCCGAGTGCGTGGTTGCGTGCGTGTCCTCGAAGCAACCGCCCTGGTCGACAGCGATGTCCACGAGCACGCTGCCGGGCTTCATGCGGCTGACAATGTCATTGGTGATGAGCTTGGGAGCCTTGGCGCCGGGGATCAACACCGAACCGATGAGCAGGTCAGCCTGAACGGCTGCCTTTTCGATTTCGTACGCGTTCGACGCGATCGTCTTGATGCGGCCCGAGTACAGTGCGTCGAGTTCGCGCAAGCGCTGGATATTGGTGTCAAGAACGGTGACGTCTGCGCCGAGTCCGACAGCAACCTGCACTGCGCTCGTGCCAGCGACACCGCCACCGAGAACAACAACGTTTGCGGGGTGAGTTCCGGGAACACCGGGAACCAGAAGTCCCTTGCCGCCGTTGGGGCGCAGCATGGCGTTTGCGCCGACGATTGCCGAGAGGCGGCCGGCTACCTCGCTCATAGGGGCGAGCAGGGGGAGCGCGCGGTTAGGAAGCTGAACGGTTTCGTACGCGATTGCGGTCACCTTTGACTTCAACAGCGCGTGGGTCAGCTCGGGCTCTGCAGCGAGGTGCAGGTAGGTGAACAACACAAGTCCCTCACGGAAGTGCTGGTATTCGCTCTCGATGGGTTCCTTGACCTTGAGCAGCAGTTCGGCAACGTCCCAGGTCGACTTGGCGTCGCCCAGAATGGTTGCACCCTGTGCGGTGTACTCGGCATCGGTAATGCCGCTTCCCAGACCAGCGCCGGTCTGGATGTACACCTCGTGGCCTGCGAGGGTCAGGTCCTTGACGCCTGCAGGGGTGATGGCAACGCGAAATTCGTTGTTCTTGATTTCAGCGGGGATTGCGATCCGCATGGGTATCTCTCCTGTGAGTAAACGGTGGTTCTGCCAGAAAGCAGCGCCTCGGTAATTATCCCGAAACGCCATGGAATTCGCAACGAAATCGCCCGAATGCTTCGAAATCAGTTTCGTGATTGTGACAATCTTGTAAAAATCGCGGTTTTGTGTTTCAGAATTGCGCAGAATGTGCAATTATCTACATACGCGAATGCGTGACAATGATGTCCCCGAGAGTAGGAGCTCAGGCAATGAACCGTAATCTTCCCGCAGACCCGATCGTTCGCGAACTGGTTCAACACGCACGTTCGGCAGCAATGTCTCGTCGCGCACTCCTCGGTGGAGCTGTCGGTACCGCATCGGTTCTGTCGTTGGCCGCATGTGCTTCGGGCGACACCGCTCTGACCCCCGCAGCGGACATCTCCGCTGACGACCCCACAGTGAAGTGGGCGAACTGGCCGTTCTACCTCGACGAGGACGACGCAGGCAACCACCCCTCGCTCGACGCATTTGTGGCTGCTACGGGCATCAAGGCCGAGTACCTCGTTGACGTGGACGACAACAACTCGTACTTCGCCAAGGTGAAGGACCAGCTGGCTCTGGGCCAGGACGTCGGAGCCGACACCGTGTGCCTCACCGAGTGGATGGTCTCGCGACTGATTCGTCGTGGCTACACCCAGAAGTTCAACTTGGACAACATCCCCAACCACGCCAACCTCGTGGAAACGCTCGCAAACCCCGACTTCGATCCCGGTCGTCAGCAGTCTCTGCCCTGGCAGGGTGGTTTCGCGGGTATCGCCTACAACACCGAAAAGCTTCCCGGTGGGTTGAAGAACATCGACGACCTATGGTCTGCTGACCTCAAGGGCCGCGTCACGGTTCTGTCGGAAATGCGCGACACCCTTGGTTGCATCATGCGCGCACAGGGTGCCGACATCACCAAATTCACCTCGGAAGACTTCTATGCGTCACTGGATGTCCTCGAGAAGCAGGTCACCGACGGACAGATCCGTAACGTCAAGGGCAACTCGTACACCGAAGACCTCGTCAGTGAAGACGCTCTCGCTGCAATCGCGTGGTCGGGTGACATCACGCTCTTGAACTACGAAGCCGGCTACGAGAAGTGGAAGTTTGTTTTGCCCGAGTCCGGTGGAACCTTCTGGAACGACACGTTCATCATCCCCATCGGCAGCCCCCGCAAGACCAACGCGGAAAAGCTCATCAACTGGTACTACGACCCCGCGATTGCCGCAGAGGTTGCAGCATGGGTGAACTACGTGACCCCCGTGAAGGGCGCATACGAAGAAGCCATCAAGATTGACCCCGAACTTGCCAACAACCAGTTGATCTTCCCGCAGGAAGAAACGCTGAAGCAGGTGCACGTGTTCCGCACGCTGACCGACGCTGAGGACAACGAGTTCCAGGCTGCCTTCCAGTCTGTTCTGCTCGGTTAATCGAACATTTTTTCAGGAGAATCACCGTGGTAGCTGAAGTATCCGGTCGTGGTTTTGCGCAGTCTGGCGCTGACCTCGAACTCGTCAATGTCTCGAAGCGTTACCCCGGCTTCACCGCCGTGGACGACCTGAGTCTGACAATTCCTGCTGGCTCGTTCTTTGCGCTGTTGGGGCCGTCGGGTTGTGGCAAGACCACCACTCTGCGACTCATCGCGGGACTCGAGGAGCCCTCAGCTGGCACCATTCTCGTGGGCGGCAAGGACATCACCGCAACGAAGGCATATCAGCGTCCCGTAAACACGGTGTTCCAGTCGTATGCACTGTTCCCGCACATGACGATCCTCGAAAATGTGGCATTCGGTTTGAAGCGTCGCAAGATTGCCGACCCCATCAAGCTCGCCACCGAAGCACTGGAACTGGTCGAACTGGGCCACCTGGCACAGCGCAAGCCGCAGCAGCTCTCCGGTGGTCAGCAGCAGCGTGTTGCTCTGGCCCGTGCTGTCGTCAACCGACCCGCACTATTGCTGCTGGACGAGCCTCTCGGTGCGCTCGACCTCAAGCTGCGTCGCCAGATGCAGCTCGAGCTGAAGGCCATTCAGTCCGAGGTCGGCCTCACCTTCCTTCACGTGACCCACGACCAGGAAGAGGCCATGACCATGGCCGACACAGTTGCGGTCATGAACAAGGGCAAGATCGAGCAGATGGGTGCTCCCGCCGAACTGTACGAACTTCCGTTCACCCGTTTCGTTGCCACCTTCCTCGGCCAGTCGAACCTGTTCGATGGTGTTGTCACCGGCCAGAATGATGGCATGTTGACCGTCGCCGTTGGCTCGGAAAACCTGCTGGTGCCCGCCTCTCGTTCGCAGATTTCAGCGGGGGCAATCACCGTCGGTGTGCGTCCTGAAAAGCTCGAAATTCACCGCCAGGCCCCCAAGGCCGCAGCCGGACGTCAAATTGTGGGCCCCGGTACCGTCAGCGACACGTCGTTCGCCGGTGTGTCGACCCAGTACGTCGTTCAGGTTCCCGTGCTCGGTGACATTACCGTGTTCGAACAGAACGACGGAGACATCGTGGGGGTTGGCGAGCAGGTGTGGCTGTCGTGGTCGGTCGATCACGCATTCGGCATTCCCGTTGAGGAAACCTTCGACGAGAACGACCTTTCGACTCGCGCACTCGCTGCAACCGTCAAGTAGGTCGCACCATGGCAATCGGAGCTTTCTCACACGGCCCCAGTGGTATCACCACTGATGCGCCGGCACAGCGCAGCAGCCGCATCGCATGGCTGTTGTTACTTCCCGGCATCCTCTACCTCGTGCTCTTCTTCATCGTGCCGCTGTTTAGCCTGGTAATGACGAGCTTCCAGGAAATGGTGCCCGGTGGATTTATCGGTGAATATCAGAACGCATTCCGCTGGGAAAACTACACCGAGGTTCTCGGAATGTACGGGGAGCACACCCTGCGTTCGTTCCTTTACGCCGCAACGGCAACCGTTATTGCCCTGATTATTGGCTACCCGTTGGCCTATTTCATCGGCGTGAAATTGCGCCGATACCCGCTCTTGCAGTCGCTGGCGTTGGTCTTGGTAATTGCACCGTTCTTCATCTCGTTCCTGCTGCGTACGCTGGCGTGGAAGCAGATTTTGGCGGACGAGGGTTTCGTTATTGCCACGATGAAGACCTTGCAGTTGCTGCCCGATGATGCACACATCACGGGAACCGCGATTTCGGTTATTTTCGGTTTGGCGTATAACTTCATTCCGTTCATGACTTTGCCGCTGTACACGACGCTGGAGCGACTTGACCTGCGACTTGTTGAGGCGGGAAGCGACCTGTATGCCAACCCATTCACCACTTTCGTGAAGGTGACCGTGCCGTTGACGATGCCCGGCATCATCTCGGGCACATTGCTGACGTTTATCCCCGCCGCGGGTGATTACGTTAATGCGAGCGCGAACTTCTTGGGTTCCACCTCGACGGCGATGATCGGTAACGTCATCGAATCCAACTTCCTGGTGTTGCAGAACTTCCCGCACGCTGCGTCGCTGAGCCTCATCCTGATGTCCGTCATCCTGGTGCTGGTCTCGGCATATGTGAAGAAGAGCGGAACGGAGGACCTGCTGTGAAACTCGGAAAGTGGCTTCTGCCGACCTATGCCGTACTGGCGCTGGTGTACCTGCTCGTCCCGATCATGTACACAGTCGCATTCTCGTTCAACGATTCGAAGCGTTCTAACATCATCTGGAACGGTTTCACGTTCGATAACTGGCTCACCGTGTGTGAAGCTCAGGGCGTCTGTGAGGCCTTCGGTAACTCGGTCCTCATCGCGACGGTTTCGACGCTCGTTGCAACGGTGTTGGGCACCGCAATCTCGATTGCTCTGGTGCGTTACCGGTTCAAGTTCCGTTCCGCGATGACACTGCTGTTGTTCATGCCGATGGCAACCCCCGAGGTTGTGTTGGGTGCCGGCCTGGCTGCACAGTTCCTCACAGCGGGTACCCCCAAGGGCATGGTTACCGTGATTCTCGCGCACATCATGTTCTGTATTTCTTTTGTGGTAGTTACTGTCCGTGCACGTGTGGCGAGCCTCGACCCGAAGCTGGAGGAGGCAGGACGCGACCTGTATGCCTCGCCATCGCAGGTGTGGTGGCGCATCACCTTCCCGCTGCTGTTGCCGGGTATCGTTGCCGCTGCGTTGCTGTCGTTCGCGTTGTCGTTCGATGACTTCATCATCACGAACTTCAACCGCGGCGCGATCAACACGTTCCCCTCGTATGTGTACACCGCAGCTGCGCGTGGTATCCCCGCCGAGGCCAATGTGATTGCGTCGGGAGTCTTCCTGCTGGCCATCGCCTTGGTGTTGATCACCCAGATTGGCGGCGCGATCCGTCGCAAGAAGCTGGGTATCACGACCTAATCGGTCATATTCACCGCTAATGCCGTCCACCGTGGGTGGGCGGCATTAGCGTCGGTCTCAAAGCTCGACCGTGAGACTGCCGACGATGTCCTGGCCGCCGGTGATGGGGTCAGCAAGCTCGTCAATGAGTTCTGCCGCCTGCTGGTGAGTGATCTCGCCGGCTCGAGCCAACAGGGTCAGTGCGACCGCGGTGGTGGGGCGTTGGGACCCGTCAAGGCATTTGACAGCGACGGCAACACCGCTGGGCATTCCCACGATGACAACACCTTCGGCACCGAGTTTGGCGAGACCGCCCGTGGCTTCAATTACCCGAGTGTTATCGCGGCCTTCACCGTCGATTCCCCATGGGTTGGTGCGTACTGCCTCGAACAGTCGGGCGGCATCGGCGTCGTATCCGCCGGTAATTTTCGAAATTCCGGTGGCCAGATTGACGAGGGTCATTCCGTACAGCGGCGCACCGCACCCATCAATTGCCGGCCACAGTTCAGTGGTGCCCGTGAATTCTTCGACGGTGCGACGGATTGCCACTTGTAGCGGGTGCGCGGGGTTCAGATATGTGTGCGTGTCCCAGCCGTTGACTACACAGGCCCGAAGGAACGCCGCATGCTTGCCCGAACAGTTCATGGTGATGCTCTGGGCTGTTTCGCCCTCTGCGATACGTTCAGCCTTTTCGGAATAACCCAAAGGCCACTGCGCGGGGCATGCAAGATCAGTGGGGGAGAGATGGTCGTGCGCGAGCATTCCGGCGACCACGTCGGTGTGGCGGTGGGAGCCACAGTGGCTGGCCGTTGAAAGCACCAACTCGGCTCCTGTCAGGGATGCACCAGCGCGCAACGCGGCGACCGCCTGGATGGGTTTGAGGGTCGAGCGCGGAAAGATCGTTGCCTGCACATCACCGTGTTGTTCGAGAATGGTGC
Source organism: uncultured Gulosibacter sp. (assembly GCA_964599975.1). GTDB lineage: Bacteria > Actinomycetota > Actinomycetes > Actinomycetales > Microbacteriaceae > MWH-TA3. The sequence continues at coordinate 3,961 of CAZRHP010000026.1, read as the reverse complement.
CGTCGGGGGATACGACAACGGCAGCGCCGATGTGGCGAGATTCAGTCAAACCGTTTCGGTCGATTGACGCCAGTTCGACGCTGCCGTTGACAGTAAGTGCGTGCATTACAGCGTTGCGAGTGCCTCATCGATGATCGCTACAGCGTCGAGCAGCAGCTCGTCCGAGGTGACCACAGCGGGAAGGAAGCGCAGCACGTTGCCGTAGGTGCCTGCCGACAGAAGGAGCAGGCCCTTCTTGATGGCATATGCGGTGATGACGGGAACGATGTCCGAACGAGGGTTGTCGGTACCGGGCTCGGTGAATTCGATGGCGAGCATGGCGCCGACACCGCGAACGTCACCGATAACGGGGTACTTCTTCTGCAGTTCGAGCAGTGCGCCCTTGAGGGTCTTCTCAACGCGACGAGCCTCGGCCATCAGATCGCGCTTCTCGATTTCCTCGAACACGGCGACGGCTGCGGCGGCGGCCATGGGGTTACCGCCGAAGGTTCCGCCGAGTCCACCAGCGTGCGAAGCGTCCATGATTTCGGCGCGGCCGGTGACACCCGCAATGGGGAATCCGCCCGCAATACCCTTGGCGCTGGTGATCAGGTCAGGTACAACGCCGAAGTGCGTCGACGCAAAATAGTGACCGGTGCGCATGATGCCCGACTGAACTTCGTCCGAAACATAGACGATGCCGTTCTCGTTACACCATTTCTGCAATGCGGGCAGGTATCCGTCGGCGGGGACGATGAAGCCACCCTCGCCCTGGATGGGCTCAACAACGAGACATGCCAAATCCTGTGCGCCGACCTTCTTTTCGAGGTACGAAATGGTGCGTGCGGCAGCTTCGGCACCTGACAGTTTGTCGTGGAAGGGGTACGAGTTGGGTGCGTGGTGAATGTCACCGGCGAAGGGGCCAAATCCGAGCTTGTACGGCATTGCCTTGAAGTTCATGGCCATGGTCAGGTTGGTGCGACCGTGGTAGCCGTGGTCGAGCACAGCCACGCCGGTGCGGCCGGTGTACTTGCGGGCGATTTTGACCGCGTTTTCGACGGCTTCGGCGCCCGAGTTGATGAGCACAGTCTTCTTGGCGAAGTCGCCGGGGGTGTGCTCGGCGAGCAATTCGCAGACGCGTACGTACGATTCGTATCCCGCGACGGTGAAGAGGGTGTGAGTTACGGCACGGGCCTGTGCAGCTGCTGCCTCGATGACGGCGTCGTCCGAGTGTCCGATGGTCATGACGCCGATTCCGCCACCCATGTCGATGATGTGGTTTCCGTCAACGTCCACCATGACGGCACCCTTGGCGCGGTCAATGTAGATGGGATAGGTGGCGGAAACGCCACCCGATACGACTGCCTGGCGACGCGCGTGCAGTGCAAGCGACTTGGGGCCGGGGATTTCGGTTACAACTTTGCGCTCTTGGGCGACCGGTGTGACGTCAGTGTTCATGTGCCCAGTTTAGTTGTGTCCGAACGATTATTACCTCACAATTGAGGTGTTATGACTCACACTTTTGCGATTTCGCTGGCCTGGCGACACAGCCCTGCGTCGAACGGCGAAACGCTGCGTGAGTACTCGCGCGATGCGGACATTTCCGCCGCTGATCATGTCACCGTGGGTGTCTCGGCTGCGGGCGGATTTGCGGGCGATGTCACGCGGTGGAACCCCGAGGAATTGTTGATGGGCGCGTTGGCACAGTGCCACATGCTGTCGTTTTTGTGGGTCGCGCATTCCGAGGGCGTTGAGGTCCAGTCCTACGAGGATTCGGTGACGGGCGAGATGCAGATGCGGGGCGGTTCGGGGGCGATGACCCGGGTGACGTTGCGCCCGACGGTCGTGGTGACGACCGAGTCCGATTCGCGACGGATCGAGGAATTCCACGAGCGCGCGAAAGCTATGTGTGTCATAAGAAGTAGCGTGAATTTCCCCGTGTTGCTCGAATCGAGCGTTCTCGTTTCCTCCCCGCGCGTACACTAGAAGTGTTCACCTCTGTGCGTATTTAAGGATTGAAATGACTCGTTTTTCGGCTGTTGCATTGGCAACTGTGTCACTCGTTGCTGTGTCGGCTTTGACGGGTTGTGCGCCCCAGGGAACCAACTGCACTCCCGACGGTGATGCCGCCAAGTCGATCACCGTGTCGACCGAAATGGGGGCAGAGCCCACGGTAACCGTGCCTTCGCCGCTGACCGTCGACACCACTCAGCGTCACGTTGTCACCGCAGGAACCGGTGACATGGTCGACACGGGTGAAACCGTGAAGATGCACTTCGCCCTGTACAACGGAACCACCGGTGAATACATCGAGGCGTCGAACTACCTGTCGGACGGCGAGACCTCGTTCCCCGTAGACACGGCCGCCACCCAGTTTGTCGGAATTGCAAAGACCCTGAATTGCGCCACTGTCGGTTCTCGCGTTGTCGGTGTTATCCCCAACGCCGAGGCGTTTGGTGACCAGGCCGAAACCGCGGGACTGGGCGCCGATGACGTGCTCGTCTTCATCGCCGATGTCATGAGCATCGTCCCCGCTGCGCTGCCCGAGGCCACCGGTACCCCCGTCGAGCCGCTCGAGGGTTTCCCCGCCGTCACTGTTGTTGATGGCAAGGTCACCGTCGATATCGACACCAGCGCGGTACCCACGGCCTACGCTCTCGAGACCCTGATCCGGGGCGAGGGCGAAGTCGTCGCCGATGGTGCAACCGTCGTCGTGAACTACCACGGCGTCAACATGAACACCGGCGTGGTCTTTGACTCCAGCTTTGACCGTGGCGAGCCCGCCACCTTTAACGTTGGCCAGGTAATCCAGGGCTTCCAGAAGGCGATTGTGGGCCAGACCATCGGTTCGCGTGTTGTCGTCATCGTCCCCGCTGATCTGGGGTACGGCGATGCGGGTTCGGGCGAGAACATTGCCGGTGGCGACACCATCATGTTCGTTGTCGACATTTTGGGTCTCGGTTAATCCGACGTCCCGTCGTCGTTCGTAAACTGTTGGCATGAACGACTCGCAGACTCCGTTCGGTGATTCCTCGATCGAGGCGCATGCCGAGGTTCAGTCGTTGCGGGAACGCATCAGTGAACTCGCGGATGCGTATTACGTCCGGGATGCGCAGGTCGTGTCCGACGCCGAATACGACGCCCTGATTCGCCGACTCGAGGTGCTGGAACGCGAGTTCCCCGAAGTCCAAAGCCAGGACAGCCCCACGCAAATCGTGGGCGGCCGGTCGGAAACCCGGTTGTTCGATCCGGTCGTCCATCGTGAACGGATGTACAGTCTCGACAACGTGTTCTCGAACGACGAATTGACGGGCTGGCTGACCAAATCCGCCCGAGATTCGGGGATCCAGCCTCGATGGCTGTGCGAAGTCAAAATCGATGGCCTCGCGCTGAACGTGCGATACGAGAATGGTGTTTTGGTGCAGGCCGCGACCCGTGGTGACGGTATCACCGGCGAGGACGTGACCGAAAACGCCCTACGAATTCCCGGAATTCCGCACCAATTGGCGGGCGACAACCACCCCGACGTGGTCGAAATTCGTGGCGAGGTGTTCTTTACTGTCGAACAGTTCGCCGAACTCAATGCGCGCCAGGCGCAGCTGGGGGAGAAGACTTTTGCGAACCCCCGCAATGCCGCCTCGGGTAGCCTGCGGCAGAAGGCCGAGGGCAAGAACGAACGTCAGCTGGATCTGATGTTCGACCGGCTGTCGCGCCTCTCGCTCTATGTGCACGGCATCGGTGCGTGGCAGAACCCCCCGGTGACGGCCCAATCCGAGATCTATGACATTGCCCGCGGGTGGGGTCTTCCCACGTCACCGCATTATTCCGTGGTGGATGACATCGATGCGGTTCTGCGTTTCGTGGAATTCCATGGCGAACACCGTCACGAGATCGAACACGGGATCGACGGAGTGTTTGTCAAGGTCGGTGACCGCGACGTTCAGGCCCGATTGGGTTCGACATCCCGGGCGCCGCGCTGGGC
>CAZRHP010000025.1:0-13749 GCA_964599975.1 uncultured Gulosibacter sp. | reverse complement strand
CTTTGCCACCGCCGACCAGAAGGAAGGCATGAACGCCTTTGTGGAAAAACGTCCGCCCCGGTTCCGCGGCGAATAGCGTCGCGGCACTGCAGCAAATTGCTGCAGTGCATCACGGTAGAGCTTCGAGAACGGGGCAAACCGTGCAGGGTCTCCGCCAATAATTGCCAGCGCCATAGGGATCCCTAATCGTGCGGCGCGGACCACGGATTCCGGTGACCCACCGACGCCGACACGCAGAGGAATCGCACCGCGTTCCGTCTTGGGGTACACGTGCTGGTTGGTCAAAGATGCGCGCGTGCGACCCGACCACGTCACGGCTTCCTCGGTCAACAGTGTCGACAACAGTTCCAGTTTTTCCTCGAACAGGTCGGCATAGTCGGCGAGTTCATACCCGAACAACGGGAAAGACTCGGTGAACGAGCCGCGTCCCGCGGTGATTTCGGCACGTCCATTCGACAGTGCGTCGACGGTGGAAAATCGCTGGAACACCCGAACGGGATCATCGCTCGACAGGACAGTCACACCGGTTCCCAGGACAATGTTGTGGGTGCGCGTGGCGATTCCCGCCAGTACGGTGTCGGGTGCACTCACCGCATAGTCGTCGCGGTGGTGCTCACCCACGTTGAAGTGATTGACTCCCAGGCTGTCGGCCAGCATAGCCTGGTCCACAAGGTTACGAATCACCTGACCCGCACTAATGGGTGTGCCATTATCGTCGACGGTCATGTCGCCGAAAGTGTCGAGGCCGAAACGGATGTCTTGTGCGTTAGTCATACCTGTGGCAATTCACCCCGACGAAACTTTATTCCCGTGATCACGGCTGAAGTCGAACGACGGTCCACTGTTCCTCCACTGCACCGCGTTCGAAGACGATTCGGTCGTGGCGCCGAGAACTGCGGCCGCTCCAGAATTCGATGCGCAACGGAATGATGCGATACCCGCCCCAAAACTCTGGTCGCGGGACATCGATTCCGTCAAAGCGCTGTTCGGCCTCGGCGAATTGCTGTTCCAGTTGTCCACGTCCCGCAATCACCCGGGATTGGGCCGAGGCCCAGGCCGATACCTGTGAACCATGGGGCCGTGTGGCGAAATAGTCGTCGGATTCCTGGTCGGAAATCTTCCCCACGACGCCCTCGACAATGACCTGTCGGTGCTGGGCGTACCAGCCGAAAACCGCCGAGGCTCGCGCATGTGCCGCAATGGCCTGACCTTTTCGAGACTCATAGTTGGTGAAGAACATCAGGCCTCGGTCATCGATGCCTCGCAGCAGAACGGTGCGCGCTGTCGGGGCTCCTTCGGAATTCACCGTTCCGACGACCATCGCGTTGGGCTCATAGACTCCGAACGCATCGGCTTCGGACAGCCACACCCTCAGCTGCGCAATCGGATCAGCATCAAGGTCGGATTCGGTCAGTGCGCCGTGACCATAGTCTTCGTGCCGGGAAAGTGCGTCCATGCGTCTATTCTGTCATCGTCAGACGCGGAGGCGTTTTGACAGATCCGCGGCGACGGCCGTCATCACACGAACAATTTCGGTCACCGTTTCACGAGTATCGGGATAGGTGACCGCGAGTGCAGCGATAGGCCATCCCGATCGATCCACGATGGGAACAGCGACCGAGGCGAGGCCTTCGGTGACGTCACCGGATTCGGTCGCAAAACCACGCTCCCGTGCAATACGTAAGTGCTCTTTCAGCTGACGCCGTGTTACGGCCTCACCGCCGCGTGCAGCAAGCGACTGGTCGTCCGGAAAAATCGCGCGCATCTGTTCCGCGGACATCACGGACAGCATTGACCGACCGCTGGCGGTGAGGTGCGCAGGCAATCGCACTCCAATATCGGTGACCAGCGAGGGGCGCCCCGGTGCACGTTCCTCGACGACGTACACAACGTCACGACCGTGCAGAACCGCAAGGTGAGCGCTTTCGCCCAACTGGGCAGCCATTTTTGACACCAACGGTCGACCGACGAGAGCCAGTGGTTGTTGGCGAAGGTACCCACTGCCGAGGTCGTGCGAGGCGACACCCAACGCCCAGCGGCGATCGCCACTAACGACGAATCCATGGTCTCGCAATGTTCCCAGCAGGTGGTACGTGGAAGAGCGAGGCAACGCCAGCGCGGAGGCGATAGTGGATGCGGGGACCGACGCGCGCTGTGTGGCCAGGAACGACAGGATCCGCAAAACCTGGTCGGCGGCAGGAACTTGGACTTTGTCTGGCATATCAGACAGTTTATGCGTGGCGAGCGTGGATGCCCACCCACTTACGCGCTGTAATCAGAACATGAACGTCACCATCGGCCTCGGCCCCATGACCCCCACAGAACTCATCGCCATCGCACGCGACGGTGCGCATGTCGAACTCGACCCCCGCGCTCTCAACGAAGTCGCACGAACCAGGGAGACCATCGAGGGATTGGCCGAGGATCCGGTTCCCCACTATGGCATCTCGACCGGGTTCGGCGCTCTGGCCAATACCTTCATCACCACCGAGCTTCGTGCACAGCTGCAGCGATCACTGGTTCGCTCGCACGCCGCGGGAACCGGTGCGGAGGTTGAACGCGAAGTTGTGCGCGCCTTGATGGCCAACCGCTTGTCCACGCTGATGACGGCACGTACTGGTGTGCGCATCGTCGTTGTGGAGACCTATGCCGCCATGCTCAATGCCGGAATTACCCCCGTTGTCCACGAGTACGGTTCGTTGGGCTGCTCGGGCGACCTCGCACCCCTGTCACACTGCGCTCTCGCGCTGATGGGCGAAGGCGTGGTGCGTGACGCTCACGGAAACATCATGGACACCGCGGACGCTTTTGCCGCCGCGGGTGTTGCACCCGTCGAGCTGCGAGAAAAAGAGGGGCTCGCCCTGATCAACGGCACCGACGGAATGCTGGGCATGCTGGTCATGGCGATCGCCGACTTGCGGCACCTGCTACGCGTTGTCGACATCTCGACCGCACTGTCCGTCGAAGGACTCTTGGGTACCGACAAGGTATTTGCGGATGACCTGCAAGCTCTGCGTCCCCACCCGGGACAACGTGCATCGGCCGCAAATATTCGCACCCTTTTGGCGGGAAGTCCACTAGTTCACAGCCACGACAACGAGGACGACACCCGCGTCCAGGATGCCTATTCGCTGCGATGCGCGCCTCAGGTCAATGGAGCCGCACGGGACACCGTGAACTATGCGGCCACCGTTGCCGGCCACGAGCTGAACTCCGCGATCGATAACCCCGTGGTCACACACGACTACCGCGTCGCCTCGAACGGCAATTTCCACGGTGCACCCGTTGCCTATGTGCTCGACTTCCTCGCCATCGCGGCGTGCGACGTTGCGAGCATGAGCGAACGTCGCACCGACCGATTCCTCGACAAGGCCCGTAACTATGGCCTCCCCGCCTTCCTGGCACACGAGCCGGGAGTCGACAGCGGCCTGATGATCGCGCAGTACACCGCTGCGGGAATGGTCAGCGAGATGAAGCGCCTCGCCGTGCCCGCCTCTGTTGACTCGATTCCTTCGTCGGCCATGCAGGAAGACCATGTATCGATGGGCTGGGCGGCGGGTCGCAAGCTGCGCAAGAGTGTCGATGCCATGGCTCGTGTCGTTGCAATCGAACTGCTGACCGCCAGCCGAGGCATTGCCCTGCGCGGCGGAATCCCCGCATCCCCGGCAAACCAAGCCGTTGCAGACCTCGTAAACAGCGTGACAGGCGGGCCCGGAAGCGACCGCTTCCTCGCACCTGACATCGAGGCCGTGACTCAACTGGTTACATCCGGGCGAATACTCGCCACCGCCGAAGCACACATCGGCCCCCTCGAATAAGCACCCAGAACAGGAGACAGCAATGACCGCACCCATCCCCGTCGGAGGCGCAACCCCGAACCACCCGTCGCGCACCGTCAAGGCAGCACACGGCAACATCATCAGCACCAAGCACTGGACCACAGAAGCGGCCAAGCGCATGCTGATGAACAACCTCGATCCCGAGGTAGCGGAACGCCCCGAGGACCTCGTGGTCTATGGCGGCACCGGCCGCGCAGCACGTAACTGGCACGCGTTCGATGCGATCGTCCACGCGCTCGATGACCTCGAACCCAACGAAACCCTGCTCGTGCAGTCGGGCAAACCGGTCGGTATTTTCACCACCCACGAATGGGCGCCGCGCGTGCTCATCGCCAATTCGAACCTCGTTGGGGACTGGGCAAACTGGCCCGAGTTCCGCAAGCTCGAGGCCGAGGGATTGACCATGTACGGCCAAATGACCGCAGGTTCGTGGATCTACATTGGAACGCAGGGCATCCTGCAGGGCACATACGAAACGTTCGGTGCAGTGGCCCGCGAAAAATTCAATGGCACACTGGCGGGAACCGTCACGCTCACCGGTGGGTGCGGTGGCATGGGCGGCGCACAGCCCCTTGCCGTCACTCTGAACGATGGCGCAGTCTTGATCGTCGATGTCGATGCAGACCGACTGCAGCGACGCGTGGACCACGGCTACCTCGACGAAATGACCCATGACCTCGACGTCGCACTGGACCGTGTGCTGACCGCCAAGACCGAACGCCGCGCCTTGTCCGTGGGCCTTGTGGGCAATGCCGCCACCGTGTTCACCGAGATTCTGGACCGCGGAATTCACATGGACATTGTGACCGACCAGACCAGTGCACACGACCCTCTCTCGTACCTGCCCGAGGGCGAGACCGTCGCCGACTGGTTGGCCGATGCCGCAGCAGACGCCGAGGGATTCACCGAACGGTCGCGCGCAGCAATGGCCAAGCAGGTCAAGGCAATGGTCGAATTCCAGGACCGTGGTTCCGTGGTCTTTGACTACGGCAACTCGATCCGTCGCGAAGCCGAACTGGGCGGCTACGACCGCGCATTTGAGTTCCCCGGTTTCGTTCCCGCCTACATCCGGCCGCTGTTTGCCGAGGGCAAGGGCCCGTTCCGTTGGGTTGCGCTGTCGGGTGACCCTGCGGACATCGCCGCCACGGATAAGGCCATGCTTGAACTGTTCCCCGAAGACGAACACCTCAAGCGCTGGATCACCAAGGCGGGCGAGAAGGTTCATTTCGAGGGCCTTCCCGCACGCATTTGCTGGCTCGGCTACAAGGAGCGCCACCTGGCCGGTCTGCGTTTCAACGAGATGGTGAAGAACGGTGAAGTGTCCGCCCCCATTGTCATTGGTCGCGACCACCTCGACTCGGGTTCTGTAGCATCGCCCTACCGCGAGACCGAGTCCATGAAGGACGGTTCTGACGCGATTGCGGACTGGCCGTTGCTCAACGCCCTCTTGAACACCGCGTCGGGTGCGACCTGGGTGTCGTTGCACCATGGTGGTGGTGTCGGCATCGGCCGCTCCATCCACAGCGGTCAGGTGCTGGTTGTTGACGGCACCGATCTTGCCGCCGAGAAGGTGTCACGTGTGCTGGTCAATGACCCCGGCACGGGCGTGATGCGCCATGTCGACGCGGGATACGAACACGCCGAGGACATCGCTCGCGAGCGTGGACTGCGCGTACCCATGTGGGAAGTCGAACAGTAGGCTTCCCCCATGACGACTCTGATCCGCGGCATCGGCGAACTATTCACGAACGACCCCCGCTGGGGTGACCGATTCGGGATTATTCGCGATGCCGCGGTCGAGGAAAAGGACGGGGTCATCACGTGGGTTGGACTCGATTCCGAGGCCGATTCCCGTGAATTGGACGCCGACGAGGTAATCGACGCCTATGGTCAGGCCGTCATCCCTGCGTTTGTTGACTCGCATACTCATATTGCTTTCGCCGGTGATCGCGCTGCGGAATTCGAAGCCCGCATGCGCGGGGAGAAGTACGCAGCGGGAGGGATTCGGTCGACTGTGGCGGCGACTCGCGCAGCCGAGGACGACCTATTGCGCGCGAACATGACCGTCAGCATGGAGGAACTTGCCCATCACGGCACGGCGACCGTCGAGATTAAGAGCGGTTACGGACTGGACGTCGAGACCGAGGCGCGGCTGTGCCGACTCGCCGCCGAGTTCACCTCCGAGGTGACTTTCCTCGGGGCCCATGTGGTTCCCGCCGAATTCGAGGGCCGCGAGGACGACTATGTGGATCTGGTGTGTGGCCCGATGCTCGATGCTTGCGCCCCGTACGCAAAATGGATTGACGTGTTCTGCGAGACCGGTGCGTTCACTATCGAACAGGCACGTCGCGTGCTCCAGGCGGGAATCGCCAAGGGGCTGTTGCCCAGAATTCACGCCAGCCAGCTCGGAACTGGTGATGGCGTGGCGCTGGCTGTGGAATTGGGTGCTGCGTCCATCGATCACGGAACGTATTTGACCGAGTCCGATGTGGACCTCTTGGCGGGCAGCACGACCGTATTAACGGTGCTGCCGGGTGTCGAATTTTCCACTCGCCACCCCTATCCCAATGCTCGCGCGCTCATCGATCGCGGCGTAACCGTGGCGATATCGACGGATTGCAATCCGGGCTCCTCCTACACCGCATCAATGGCGTTCTGCATCGCATTGGCGGTGCGTGAAATGGGGATGACCCCAGCCGAGGCCGTGTGGGCCGCCACGGCCGGTGGTGCCGCGGCACTGCGCCGCGACGATGTGGGTGTCATCGCAGAGGGCAAGCAAGCGCTGTTCACGGCCCTGTCGGCGCCCTCGCACATTCACTTGGCGTATCGACCCGGCACGCACCTCACTACTCCCCTGTTTTTCTCATCCCTGGCCTGATTCCGGCCGGACTGTCACTCGAAGGGACATCAGATGGCACTCGCACACGATGAACTCTGGCCACGGGCAGGCGGCTGGCCGCAGGCTTCCGATGACGAACATTACGATTTCGCAATTGTCGGGGTTCCCACCTGGAGCACGTCACTGTCGCCCGGTCACGCCTATGAAACACCCGCTGCCGTGCGCGAGGCCATCCGTCGGTATTCTCACGTCCTTGCGGACGGGCGCGATACGTCGACACTGCGCATCGGCGACTTTGGCGACGTGACCGACCCCGATCTGCACGAGTCGGCAGCCACAGATTTCATCACCGCGGCGTCCAACGCGACCACGCTGCTCGTCGCAATCGGTGGCGACAATGCCCTCACCGTACCCGTTGCACTGGGCGGTTACGGGCCGAATCTTTCTTCGGCCGGCCTGATCACCGTGGATGCTCACCTCGACGTGCGCGATGGGGTCTCCAACGGTTCACCGGTGCGCCGATTGGTCGAAGACTTCGGTGTCGACCCGCACAGAATTGTCCAGATCGGCATCGCCGACTTTGCAAATTCCACCGCGTACCTCGATCGCGTTCGTGATTGGGGCGTCACGGTCATCACCCGTGACGATGTAGCTCGCCGTGGTGTTGTCGATGTTGCGGAACAGGCCTTGGAGATTGCCGGTGCTGCCGGCGGCCCAATTCACGTCGATCTGGACATCGATGCGTGTGACCGTTCCATCGTTCCCGCGTGTCCCGCCTCGATTCCCGGCGGGCTCAGCGCTCTCGAGATGCGCCAGCTAGCCCGAAGGCTCGCCGGCCATGAACAGGTCCGCACAATTGACCTCGCCGAAGTCGACGCACGCACGGATTCAGCCGATGGACGAACCGTGCGACTCACTGCGCTGTTAATCCTCGAGGCCCTTGCGGGCCTCGCCTCTCGCTAACGGAACGCTTCGATACCGGTCAACGCACGACCCACCACAAGTGCGTGCACCTCGTCTGTGCCCTCGTACGTGCGCACAGACTCGAGGTTCATGATGTGACGCATCATGGGGAATTCCGCAGTAACACCGTCACCACCCATGATGGATCGCATGCTCGACACGATGTTGATTGCCTCGCGCACGTTATTCAGCTTGCCGACCGAAATCTGCTCATGCTTCAGCGTGCCGGCATCCTTCAGGTGACCGATGTGCAGCGACAGCAGCATGCCCTTTTCATACTCCAGGAAAGCGTCCGACAGCTTGGCCTGAGTAATCTGCATTCCACCGATGGGCTTGCCGAAAACCTCGCGGGTCTGTGAGCGTTCGATAGCGACGTCCATGACGGCGCGCGCTGCGCCCATAACGCCCCAGATAATGCCATATCGAGCCTCGGTGAGGCACTTGAAGGGCGCACCGAGCCCCTTCGCACCAGGCAGAATGTTGTCTTTCGGAATTCGGACGTTCGTCAGTTCGATGGCGCACTGAATCGAGGCGCGCATGGACAGTTTTCCACTGATGGGTGTTGCTACGTAACCCGGGGTTTCGGTGGGGACGATGAAACCGCGGACACCGTCGTCGGTCATGGCCCAGATAATCGCGACATGGGCGATGTTAGCAATTCCAATCCAGCGCTTCGCGCCGTTGATGACCCATTCGTCGCCCTCGAGAACAGCCGTGGTGCGCATGTTGGCGGGGTCCGACCCGCCGTGAGGCTCGGTCAGTCCAAAGCAGCCGGCCTTTTCGCCGCGAGCCATGGGCGGCAGCCATTCCTGCTTCTGTTCCTCGGAACCAAATTTTGCAATCGACGACATGGCGAGCGATCCGAGCACGCTCACGTGGGTGCGCCACGAGGTGTCTACAGCCTCGAGTTCGTAGCAAACCAAACCATAGGAAACGGCATTGGCGCCCGAGCAGCCATAACCGTTGATGTGCATGCCCAACATGCCCAGCTCGCCCAGTTCGGGAATAAGTTCCTCGCGCAGGCGCTGGATCTCAAAATCTTCATCAATCTGCGGAGCAATTCGGTCAACAGAAAATGCACGAGCCTTGTCCCGCCACGCAATTTCGTCTGCCGTGAGAAGGGCGTCGAGTCCCATAATTTCTTCGGTACGAGAGGTGTTGACCATGTGTCGCTCCTGTGCTGTTCACGCGTCCTTGCGGTGACTCTATTCTGTCAGAAACAACAACCTAAATTATGTAACTTCAGTGTTTTTAGGAGATTAGTCCTAAAACGTGGCAACAAATTGCGCCCTGCGCAACGACCACCCTAGTCTGGGACCATGGCACGGCAATTGCATCTGATTCGTTCAACTTTTCTTCCTCGCCCCACCAAGCCGGGTGCGAGGATGTTTGATGACTCCGTGACCGTAATGCGTGTCCTGCCCAGCGACCTGGACTTTTATTTGCACGTCAACAACGGTTCCTACCTGCAAATGATGGATGTCGCTCGAACAAACTGGACCGCCGAATTGGGTGGGATGACCAAACTGCGTCGGGTCGGATGGTACCCCGTTGTCGCCGCGAACACCGTGCGATACCGTAAGTCGCTGCTGCCCTGGCAGAAATTTGAGATCCACACACGGCTGCTGGGGTGGGACGGCCGAATGAACTACATCGAACAGGATGTCGTCCGCGGTGGAGTTCTGTACGCCCAGGCATTTATTGCGGGACGATTTCTGGGTCGCGGCGGGGAAAGAATTGCCCCGGTTGACGTCGTGAAACTCTTAACGGGCGAGGAATTGGTCTCCCCCGCGCTTCCAGAGAAAGTCCTCGAGTGGGCCCGCACACTGGGTGTCGCGGACCGTAACGCCCTCTAAGCCTCTAGGTGCGCACCGTCAGCGGGTGAACGGAACCAGATTTCACCCCACGACGTGATGGACTCGACGACGGGCTGCAGCGCAAGCCCCTTTTCTGTCAGCGTGTAGCTCACTGCTGGGGGTCGAGAGTCGGTCACCGAACGGCACACAATGTTTTCATCCTCCAGCTCGCGCAGTCGTTCGGTCAGCAATCGATCGCTGAGCCCCGGAATGGCCTCGCGGATCGTGCACGCACGGTCGGCACCCTTCAACATGGTGGCGATTATGGCGCCAGTCCAGCGCTTTCCGACCAGTTCGATGGCAGCGTGAAAGTAACATCATGGAACTTCTTGATCTCGGTCTGCTCATCATCCGCCTCATCATCGGTCTGACTATGGCCGCACACGGCGCACAGAAATTGTTCGGCTGGTTCGGCGGATACGGACTCGCCGTCGTTGGCGGCTGGCTCGAATCCATGGGCATCAAGAACGGCAAGTTGTGGGCTTTCGTTGCGGGTTTCGCAGAGTTCGCCGGTGGTATCGCGTTCGCCGCAGGCTTCCTCACCGCACTCGCCGCAGCCGGGCTCGTTGCCACCATGCTTGTCGCCATCGCAACCGCGCACAAGGGCAAGGGCTACTGGAACACCAACGGCGGTTCCGAGCTCAACTGGATCATCGCCGTGGTCGCTGTCGGCATCGCGCTCACCGGCGCTGGCGCATACTCGATCGACGCATTCTTCTTGCTGTAAATCTGTCGACGGACCGCCCGGTTTCCTCAGGGGAACTGGGCGGTTCTTTTATTCCCGGATGGAGCGGATCCGGCGCTCCAGGAATTTCCACAGCCGCTTCTTTCTCTGCCTCCTGAATAATGGATACCTCGTGCGCATTGGGCTGAAAGAGTTCGTTCATCACCGCAAAAGCGCCGCCCGCGTTACCGCCGGGTCGCTTGCCTGTTCGGCGAGCCTTGGCCATGTCACGGTTCCACAGCCACATCACCGCTGCGACGACAACAGCAAGAATCAACCACTCCATCAGCGCACTCCCTGTGTGGTGTCCAATGAATAGGTCGCGCGATGTGACCACTGGGCACTATCGAAATACCGTCTCTCGGACTCCCCCACTGTTACGTCCCAGGCCTCGGCGGAAGCGCCACCCCACAGCATCGCACGACGCCGCATCATCACCGTTGCATCGCAATCGACAAATATCGTGGCGTCATACTGTTCAAACAAGCCCTCGGCAAACGCAAAAGCGCCCTCGACAATGATTGGACCATCCGACGGAATGTCGACCCACTCGATCAGCGAGGCATCATCGGGTCGATACATCGGATAACGAACCGGGTCCCCCATTTCCGCCGGTTCCATTACAAACTCCTGCAGCGCATCGACGTCAATGGGAACGCCGGAATCGTCATCGCGGCGGTGGGCCGGCAGCACCAGATCTGTCAGCGGAACGATACTGCCCCCGAGAGCAAACGACAGCTGTCGTGCAATAAGGTCGCCACCCGCACCAGTCGGGCCATCAATTCCGATGACAAGGCGCGCGCCTCGTGGCTCACGCGATGCCAACGACCGCGCCATAATCGAGAAACCGAGTTGAGTCACACCTCAATTATGAGGCCGAAGGAGGGGCTTCATCGTCCGTTGAGTCAGCCTCTGAACCAGAAGCTGCAGCAGCCTCTGCGGATTCGGACGCGCGCTGCGCCTCGACGCGCATGACCTCGGCAACGGCGGTTCGGCCGCTAGGAATCAGCACGGCAAGGGTTATCGCCGCAATCATCAACAAGCCCGACGCCACCAACAGAACTTCAACGCTGATGACATCGGCCAGCGGGCCCAACACGGCCATTCCCACGGGCATCGAGACGGACATCACGATACCGACGAAGCCAAACACGCGACCCTGGCGCTCGGGGGCAACTGTTTCCTGCAGCATCGTCATTGCTGACGTAAAGAACGCGGGAACGGCGAGCCCAATGAGGAAGAAGAACGCGTAGAAAACCCACAGGTTGGGCGATAACCCCATGCCGATCGACAAAACACCGAACAATACCGAAGCGCCCACAATCAACTTGACGCGGCTAATCCGGGCGGCCACGGTCGCGAGCAGCGCTCCGCCAGCCGCCATTCCGACACTGAACAGGATTTCGCCCGTCGTCAGCATCCAAACTTCGCCGCCAAAAGTTCGGGCAATCATCAAGGGGGTGAGGTTTGACGGGGCAACAGCGATGAGGAATACGACGGCAAAAATCACCATGACCCACCGCACCACCGGGTTCGACACGATGTACCGAACACCGTCGGCAAGGTCCTCGAAATAGGCAGGCTTTTCTGCTCCGGCCTTGGCGCGTTCCAGTGTGGGAACGGCAACGAGGAACAGCAACGAAATGCCAATCACTGCGGTGACCACATCGATGAAAAACACCGCCACAATCGACATCGTGGCGTACACGCCCGCTGCCGCGACCGGAGCCAACAACCCCATCGCCGACTGGATCGTCCCGTTGATACCGTTGATGCGCATTAACTGGTCGGCGGGTACGATTTGCGGGATCAAGGCGGAAACTGCTGGCATCTGCACACCGGCGCCAACCGACCGCACCGCCATCACCAGGAAAATCAGCCATAGGTCGTCGACACCGGACATCATAAGAAGCGCAAGGCCCAGGGTGGACACAGCAATCACCGAATCCGAGACCAGAATCATCACCCGACGGTTCATGCGGTCGGCCCATACTCCGGCAAAGATCGACACAATGGCCTGCGGCAGGAAGCCAAATACCGTCGCCAGGGCGAGGACGAGCCCCGACTTAGTCGTCAGGGTCAGGTGCCACATGATGGCGTACTGCACAAGGAAAGACCCGAACATCGAGATGGTCTGGCTCGTCATGAAAATCACGACATTACGAACCCAGCGATCAGGAATCTGGGATACGTGACCTTCAGTGGAAACGGAATTCATGCGATGCACTCCGAAAGTGTTCAATGTTGTGGACCCGAGGGGATTCGAACCCCTGACCCCCTGCATGCCATGCAGGTGCGCTACCAACTGCGCCACGGGCCCAACGCTGCCGAAGCAACTTGTTTAGATTACTAGGTTTTCACCGAGTAACCAAAACGAGGCGGAAATTACTCGTTCGAGTCGTCCGCGGCGGGCTCATGACCCTCCAGCTCAAAGGGAATCGTGGGGCAATCGCGCCACAGACGCTCGAGGCCGTAATACACACGTTCTTCCTCGTGGAAGATGTGAGCGACGACGTCACCGAAGTCCAGCAGGATCCAACGACCCTCGGCGCGGCCCTCACGACGCAACAGTTTGGTGCCCGCCTTGTGCATTTCGTCTTCAATTTCGCTGGCAATTGCCTGGACATTGCGCTCGTTGCGCCCCGTGATAATCACGAAAGCGTCCACGATGGGCATGGGGTTGGACACATCCAACGCGACGATGTCGAAACCCTGCTTTGAATCAGCAGCGTTCACGATGGTTTGGACTTGCGCCTGAGCTTCGGCGGATGTGGTCACGGTATCCCTTTCTAGAGGATGTCGGTAAAGAGCGCGAGCGCGCCTACGGTGATAACAATGAGGCCGAGGAAGGCCGCAACGCCGGCGTACACGGCCGAGCTTGTCGTGGGAACTGGTTTCTTGTCGTCATCCTCGGTGGGGCGACCGATCAACACCAAGGCCTCCTGAGCACGTCGAGGAGCCATCTGCACCTCGGGAGTGGCCTCGACGGTGGGCTGCGCCTCGTCGACAAACAACGGTGCGGTGTCAAACGTCTGGTTGATGGTCATGATCGGGCCAGTCAACAGAATTTCGCCGGTCGCATTAAGCGGCACGTTGAGATCCTGCGTCGGGATTTCAGACAAAGTCAGAGTGTTTGCGGAAACGCCAGCGTTCGAATACCCGATTCCCTGCGACGGCGCAATGTCGTCATCATTTTCCTCGTCAACCTGATCACGCCATCCACCCTCGATGGGAAGGTCGATCGGTGACGTCAGGTTTTCGATGTTGGGAATCGAGGCGGGCGACAGACCCTCGGGGTTAGGGTCCGGGACCTCGACCTCGGGCAGGTCGTGCTCGACGGGAACCAGTTCGTATTCATGGTCGTCGATCGGGTGCTGCGGGATTACCCGGAAGTCGTATTCATCTTGTTCGACATGCGCGATGGGGGCGGTGTCGAGCTGTACGGCAGGAATTTCGGCCGGCTCGTATTCGGCTTCGGCTTCGGCTTCGATTTCGATTTCGGCTTCGGCTTCGGCTTCGGCTTAGGCT
>CAZRHP010000024.1:0-13832 GCA_964599975.1 uncultured Gulosibacter sp. | reverse complement strand
GGCTCGCAGGGTCTGCGTTTCGCCACGGCATCGGCCGTGTTGGCCGCCAACTATGTGGCGTCACGACTGCGCGAGCACTACCCCGTGCTGTATTCGGGCGACAACGGTCTGGTTGCGCACGAGTGCATCCTCGACCTGCGTCCGTTGACGGCAGAAACGGGCGTGACCGTGGACGACGTGGCCAAGCGCCTCGTTGACTATGGTTTCCACGCACCGACGATGTCGTTCCCCGTTGCGGGCACTCTGATGGTCGAACCGACCGAATCCGAGGACATCGCCGAGCTCGACCGTTTCATCGACGCGATGATTGCGATTCGTCACGAGGCGGATGCCGTCGGTCGTGGCGAATGGCCCGCGGATGACAACCCGCTGCACAACGCTCCGCACACCGCGGACTCGGTGATCTCGGGCGAGTGGACGCACCCGTATTCGCGTGAGGTAGCGGCGTTCCCGTGGCGTCAGCTCGACGGTTTCTCGTTGCCGAACGGTCATGTCAAGTACTGGCCCGCCGTGCGTCGTGTCGATGGCGCGTTCGGTGACCGCAACCTCGTGTGTGCGTGCCCGGATCCCTCGGCGTTCGTCTAGGACATCACAACGAAGGGTCGGGTGCGTCGCATCCGGCCCTTCGTTCTATTACGCGCCAAACAGTGCGGGGAATTGGGCGGCGACCAGGGGGTAGCCCACGAACACGGCCACATCCATGATGATGTGCGCGACAATCAGCGGCCCCAGTCGGCCGGTGCGGGCGTACCACCAACCGAAAATAAGCCCCATCAGGACATTCCCAATGAATCCGCCGAAGCCCTGGTACAGGTGGTAGGTTCCGCGCAACAGTGCCGCGCCGACGATGATCCACGCCGAGCTGACTCCCAGCTGCAGCAGGCGATTGCGCAGGTACCCGATCACGATGACTTCTTCGCCGAGGCCGGCTCGGAATGCCCAACCGATCAGGACGAGGATGGTCCACCAGTGTGCCCCGAGGTCGGTGGGGACAACAGTGAGGCTGATTCCCGCGGCCCGGCTGGCGAGGTAGACGCCGATTCCTGGTATGCCAATGGCCGCCGCAAACGTCACACCGTGGACGATGGATCGGCGCAGTTCGCGCCAACCGCCAGTCAGGCCCAGCGACCCAAATCGGGGGGAGCCCGAGTTCCACATCAGCCACAACACCAGTGCGACCGGTGCGAGGCCCGTGCCGATGCCCAACACCTGGTAGGCCAGGTCGAACCATTCCTGGGTGGCCAACGGGCGGTTGATTGTCGTGGACTGACTGGCCAAGGGTTCGGTCCGCATCATCCGGTCCATGATCGACACGACGGCGTACAGCGCGCTCATTCCGTAACTGAGCAGAAGGACGATGATGACCTCTTCGGCGGTTCGACGGCCGGCCCAGGGTGTGCGCTGTGACATAAATCGAGCATAAAGCCTGCGTATTGCGGCGGGAAAACGCCGAATGACCGCGGTGAACGATGTTTTCAGGGTAAAATCGATATGCAGACTACGCTGTGCGTTTTTTGCTGTTCAAACCACGACACGACGCCTCATTGCTGCGGTATCTGTTCCCGGATAACGGAGCAGCGTGACTGGCCTCTCGCTGACATATCAAAGGATTCACTATGGCTATTGCCACTCGTACCGACCTGCGCAACGTCGCAATCGTTGCACACGTTGATCACGGAAAGACCACCCTGGTCGACGCCATGCTGCGCCAGACCGGCTCGTTTGCCTCGCACGGCACTGTCGAGGACCGCGTCATGGACTCGAACGACCTCGAGCGCGAAAAGGGAATTACGATTCTCGCCAAGAACACTGCGGTCTCGTACTCCGGTGCACACGCCAACGGTACCCCCATCACCATTAATGTGATCGACACCCCCGGCCACGCCGACTTCGGTGGCGAGGTCGAGCGCGGACTGTCGATGGTGGACGGCGTCGTTCTGCTCGTCGACGCATCCGAGGGCCCGCTGCCTCAGACCCGTTTCGTGCTGCGTAAGGCGCTCGCCGCCAAGTTGCCCGTCATCCTCCTCGTCAACAAGACCGACCGTCCCGACGCGCGCATCGACGCTGTCGTGGGTGAAACCCAGGACCTGCTGCTGGGCCTCGCTTCGGACCTCGCCGACGAGGTCCCCGACCTCGACCTCGACTCGATCCTCGACTTGCCCGTTGTGTACGCATCGGGTCGTGCCGGTGCTGCGTCATGGAACAAGCCCGCCGACGGCGAGCTGCCCGACAACGAGGACCTCGAGCCTCTGTTCCAGGCCATTCTCGACCGCATCCCCGCTCCCACCTATGACGACGAGCACCCCCTGCAGGCCCACGTCACCAACCTTGACGCGTCGCCGTTCCTCGGTCGTATCGCACTGCTGCGTATCTTCCAGGGCGAGATCAAGAAGGGCCAGACCGTTGCATGGATGCAGCACGACGGCACCGTCGAAAACGTGCGCATCACCGAGCTGCTGATCACCAAGGCTCTCGAGCGCATCCCCGCCGAGTCCGCCAAGGCCGGCGACATCGTCGCCGTTGCGGGTATCGAGAACATCACTATTGGTGAAACCATTGCCGACCCCAACGACGCGCGCGCTCTGCCCGTCATCACCGTCGACGACCCCGCCATCTCGATGACCATCGGCACGAACACCTCGCCTCTCGTGGGTAAGGTCAAGGGCCACAAGCTCACCGCCCGCATGGTCAAGGACCGTCTGGACCGCGAGCTCATCGGTAACGTGTCGGTCAAGCTGGTCGACATCGGTCGCCCCGACGCATGGGAAGTCCAGGGTCGTGGCGAGCTCGCGCTGGCCATCCTCGTCGAAAACATGCGACGTGAAGGTTTCGAGTTGACCGTGGGCAAGCCCCAGGTTGTGACCAAGACCATCGACGGCAAGAAGCACGAGCCCTTCGAGCACCTCACCGTTGACGTCCCCGAGGAATACCTCGGCGCCATCACTCAGCTGCTCGCCAACCGCAAGGGCCGCATGGACGGCATGCAGAACCACGGCACCGGCTGGGTCCGCATGGAGTTCATCGTTCCCTCGCGTGGTCTGATCGGCTTCCGCACCGAGTTCCTCACCACCACTCGTGGTACCGGTATCGCCAACGCCATCTCGCACGGTTACGGTCCCTGGGCTGGTGCAATCGTCACCCGTCAGAACGGCTCGATCGTGTCGGACCGCAGCGGTGTCGCCACCGCGTTCGCCATGATGGCGTTGCAGGAGCGTATGGCATTCTTCGTTCACCCCGGTGACGAATGCTACGAGGGCATGGTTGTCGGCGAGAACTCGCGTGCCGACGACATGGATGTCAACGTGACGAAGGAAAAGCAGCTCAACAACATCCGTTCGTCCACCTCGGAAGTTCTCGAGCGCATGACCCCTCCCCGCGACATGTCGCTCGAGGAATGCCTCGAATTCGCCCGCGAGGACGAATGTGTCGAGGTCACGCCCGAGAAGGTGCGCATTCGTAAGGTTTCGCTGGACGCCAACGAGCGCGCCCGTGCAGCCTCGCGCCTCAAGAAGCAGAACCAGGCCTAAGCCGAATTCTTCACAAAACGGCCCCCGCACGGCGCATTCGTGCAGCGGGGGCCGTTTTTGTGCGCGCTGATGGTTAGCCTCCGTACGAATGGCTAGAGTTGACGAGTGAAAATTGCGCGCTTTACCGACGGTGCTGGACCCCGCTACGGAATCATCGATGACACCGACATTGTCGTGCTGTCCGGCCACCCCCTGATCGACGGATATGACACCACGGGGGAACGTGTTCCGCTGGACTCGGCCCGCCTGTTGGCCCCCGTGATTCCCTCGAAGGTCGTCTGTGTGGGAATGAACTATCCCGAACACGTTGCCGAAATGCACCACGACGGACCGACCACACCCCTCGTCTTCCTCAAGCCCTCCACCGCCGTCGTCGGCCCCGGTGACCCCATCGTCATCCCGCCCATCGAAGGTCGCATCGTTCACGAGGGCGAACTGGCCGTCGTCATCAGCCGCGTGGCACACCGACTGACCGCCGACAACTGGCAGGACTATGTCTGGGGTTACACGATCGGCAACGATGTGTCCGCACGTGACGCCATGTTCGCCGACGGGCAGTGGGCCCGCGCCAAGGGATTCGATACCTTCTGCCCGCTGGGGCCGTGGATCGAAACCGACCTTGACCCCCAGAACGTCGAAATTTCCACCTTCGTCGACGGCGAACCTCGTCGCCACGGTAACACCAAGGACATGATCCACCCCATCGCGGAAATCATGACCTACGTCACCAATGCATTTACGCTGCTGCCCGGCGACGTCATCCTCACCGGCACCCCCGCGGGCCTGGGTGGCTTCCTCGATGGACAGAACGTCGACATCACCATCTCGGGAATTGGAACGCTGTCCAACCCGCCCGCAACCGCGACGACCGGTCGTAGGCCATGAGCGCTCTGGACCAGCCCACGCTGCAACGACGCACGCGCAATGTCCTCGTGTTCGGCCAGATTATGGCCGGGCTGGGAATGGGCGCGACACTCACCATGGGTGCGCTGCTGGCCGAATACATCACGGGCAGCGAGGCCTGGTCGGGAATGGCGGCGACGATGTCGACGCTGGGCTCGGCAGTGGCCGCGATTCCGTTGGCGCGACTCGCGCAACGCCGTGGGCGCGCCTTTGCGCTGGGAACGGGTGCTGCCCTCGCGGCATTCGGTGCGCTGATCATCATTTCGTCCAGCGCCATGATGAGCCTGCCCGTGCTGTTGCTCGGTTTGGGTGTGATCGGCGTTGGCGGTGCGGTGAACCTGCAGGCGCGTTTCGCCGCAACCGACCTGGCGACCCCCGCCACGCGTGGGCGCGATCTGTCAATCGTCGTATGGGCAACCACCATCGGTGCCGTTGCGGCTCCGAACCTCAACGGCATTGGGGCCGACATGGGGGACGCGCTGGGCATGCCGCACATGACGGGCCCGTTCCTGTTCACCATCGCCGCGCAGCTGTGTGCGACCGTCGTGTATGTCGTGGGGTTGCGGCCCGACCCGCTCGCTGTTCGACGCGAACTGCAGTTGGACCAGGTCGCCGCGGGCGAGAACCTCAACCGGCCGGTCCAGCGCCGTGTGCTCTTCATCATCGCGGCCATCGGCTTGGGCCATGCCACCATGGTCGCTGTCATGTCGATGACGCCCGTGCACCTCGTGCATCACGGGGCGAGCCTCGCATCAAGCAGTTTTGCTATCAGCCTGCACGTCGCCGGAATGTACGCGTTTTCGCCCGTATTCGGAATTCTTGCCGACCGCATCGGTCGACTGCGGGTCATGTTTATCGGTCAGGGCATCATGCTGGCCAGCCTCGTCGTCACGGCCATGTTCGCCGATAACCAGACTCTGGTGACCGTGGGATTGTTCCTGCTGGGGCTGGGGTGGAGCGCCAACACCGTGGCGGGATCGACCCTCGTCGTTGAAACCTGTTTTGCGGAAAACAAGACCCGCATCCAGGGTCGCAGCGACCTGGTCATGAGCGCATCGGGTGCCGCTGCGGGCGCACTCGCGGGACCGGCCGTCGCCATGATGGGCTACGTCGGGCTGTCTCTCGTCACCATCCTCAGCGTCGTTGCGGCCACCGTCCTGCTCGTGATGTTGGCCCGCGTTCGCGCCACCGACTCAGCCGAATAGGCGCGCGGCCCCGCCGCTAGACTGGGTGCAAATGGATACGCCCTTCACTACCGCTACCGGATCTGATATCCGCGTTCGTTTCTGCCCGTCTCCCACCGGAACCCCCCACGTGGGACTGATCCGTACGGCACTGTTCAACTGGGCGTACGCCCGGCACGTGGGCGGAACCTTTGTGTTCCGTATCGAGGACACCGACGCAGAGCGCGACAGTGAAGAAAGCTACGAGCAGCTGCTCGATGCTCTGAGCTGGTTGGGTCTGGACTGGGACGAGGGAGTCGTCAAGGGCGGCCCGCACGAGCCCTACCGCCAATCTCAGCGCACCGAAATTTACCAGGACCTCATCTCGCGGCTGCTCGCAACAGGCCACCTGTACGAGTCGTACATCACCCCGGACGAGATGGAGGCGCGCAACGTCGCCGCCGGCCGCGACCCCAAGATGGGGTACGACAACAGTGACCGCGACCTGACCGACGACCAGCGCGCCGCGTACCGCGCCGAGGGCCGTCAACCGGCTCTGCGCCTGCGGGTTCCCGATGTCGAACTGGGATTCGACGACATCGTGCGTGGTCCTATCGTCTTCCCCCGCGGGGCGACCACCGACTTCGTTGTTGTGCGCCCGAATGGCCAGCCCCTGTACACGTTCGTGAACCCTGTCGACGATGCGTTGATGGGCATTACCCACGTGCTGCGTGGCGAGGACCTGCTGTCGTCGACGCCTCGTCAGATCGCCCTGTACCACGCGTTGATCGAGATCGGCGTGACCACGTTTGTGCCCCGCTTTGGCCACCTGCCCTACGTCATGGGCGAGGGAAACAAGAAGCTGTCCAAGCGCGACCCGGAGTCGAACCTGTTCCATCACCGCGACCGTGGTTTCATCCGCGAGGGCCTGTTGAACTATCTCTCGCTGCTGGGCTGGTCGATTTCGCACGACCGTGACGTATTCACAATCGACGAGATGATTGCCGCCTTCGACGTGCACGATGTGAACCCCAACCCCGCTCGTTTTGACCTGAAGAAGGCCGATTCGATCAACGGCGACCACATCCGCCTGTTGCCCGAACCCGAATTCATCGAGCGCGTCCTGCCCTACCTGCAGAAGGCCGGACTCGTGTCCGTGCCCGCATCGTCGACACAGACCGCGACCCTCATTGAGGTTGCGCCGCTGGTTCGCGAACGTGTGACCGTGCTCAGTGAAATCCCCGAGATGGTGCGGTTCCTGTTCGTATCGGGTACTGACTTTGACTTTGCCGAGGATGCTCTCGCGGGCCTGGACGCCGCCGCTGCCGATGTGCTCGCCGCGTCGCACGAGGCGTTGACCGCGCTGGACACCTGGTCGACCGCCACCATCGAACAGGCGCTGCGCGACACCCTGCTGGAGGGCATGGGACTCAAGCCCCGCAGTGCTTTTGGTGCGGTTCGCACCGCAATCTCGGGTCGCCGCATCAGCCCGCCTCTGTTCGAATCGATGGAGATTCTGGGTCGACAGGTTTCGCTCGACCGAATCCACCTGTTGCGAGGAAAGTTGATCTAAATGATCGATGTCGAGGTTGTTGTCATCGGCGCCGGGCCCGCGGGCCTTGCCGCCGCTCTGAACCTCGCACGAGCAGCTCGGTCCGTCGTCGTTATCGACTCGAACCGGCCTCGCCACGCGGTGTCCCTGAAGTCCCACGGATTCATCACGCGCGACGGCGTCCCGCCCCTAGAGCTGCGTCGACTGGGTCGTGAAGAAATCGAGGCCTACGACGAGGTGACCGTGGTGTCCGCGAATGTCACCGAGGTCGTGTCCGACGAGACTGGCGTATTCGTCACGGCATCCAGCCGTTCGGGGGAGCGATTCCAGTACCGCGCCGCGCACGTCGTGATTGCGTCGGGTTTGACCGAGTCATTCCCCGCTATCCCCAGCCTGCGCCAGTTCTATGGGACCAGCATTCACTCGTGCATGGAATGTGACGCCTACGAATACAAGGGTGCCGCTATCGGTCTGATTGGCGAAACCCCCGATGTCGCCGAACGTGCGTTGCTGCTGTCACAGTGGTCCTCCGATCTGTTCGTGTTCACCAATGGTGTCGAGTGTGTGTCGGACTGGTGGGTGGACCGACTCGCCGAGGCCGGTGTCAGGGTGGACAGCAGGCCGATTCGGGACATCGAGGGCGGCCAGGGCGGTTTTATCTCGGGTGTCCGATTCGCCGATGATGATGTCATCGAGCGCCGCGCGCTGTTTGTGCGCCCCCAGTGGACGGCAAACCTGCAGTTCGCGGCCCCGCTGCAGCTCGTTACCGATGCGGACGGCCTGGTCACGGTCGACCACCTGGGTCGTACCAGCGCTCACGGTGTGTGGGCGGTGGGCGACATTACGCCTCCGGGCCCCCAGCAGTTGATGATTGCCGCCGGTGCGGGCCAGCGCGTCGCCGCGGCCATTAATCGCTCATTGGTCGGCCTCGGCTAGACATTTTTCGGCCAGTTTTTCCCGATTTTTCGGCCCTAAAGCCCGCAGTGGTTCGCGACGAGCCGGATGATGCGGTAATGTAATAACTCGCGACGTAGTCGTGCCAATGGGGTGTGGTGTAATTGGCAACACGGAGGTTTCTGGTACCTTTGTTCTTGGTTCGAGTCCAGGCACCCCAGCAAAAATCGGTTCTCTAGAACTTTCTCGCCAGTTCCTTCGCGGCACCGGCCACCGCTTCGATGGGGTTGTGCTGTGCCCAGGTCAGGGCCTCGACGTCCGCCAGGGGAACCTCGATGAACTGCCCCGCAGAGTCATGGTGCGTAAACCGTCCGGCAATCACGGCTGCGGTTGTGCCGCCGTCCTGCGCCGCCTCGAGGATTCGCCCGGTGGATTTGCCCGCGAGTGATGTCGCATCGAATGCGCCTTCGCCCGTGATGACGAGGTCGTGGTCGGCGACAATTTTTGCGAGCGAAAACGTCCGGAAGAAAAAATCGTGGGTGTCCATGATCTCGGCGCCCCACAGTGCGCCAAAACCAAAGGCGGTGCCACCGGCCGCGCCCGCGCCGGGCGTCCGCGCCACCGTGTGGCCGTCGGCGCGGACGACGTCGACGAGGTTCTGTAACCCCGCGGCGATCCGTGGCAGGTCCTCGGGCGTTGCGCCCTTTTGGGGTGCGAAGCGCAGTGCCCCGTGTTCACCCAGCAGCGGCGACCGCACATCGGTCAAGATCACGACTCGAGCAGGCGGCGCGGTCATTCCTTGGGTGTCGATGTGGGTGATGTCGGCGAGGCCCGCCGCGCCGTCTCGCACGGGGTTGCCGGCCGCGTCATGGACGCCAAGCCCCAGTGCCCGCAGCGCGCCCAATCCCGCGTCTGTGCTTGCCGAGCCTCCGACCGCGATGTACAGCGTAAAGTCTCGGTCGGACCGATTCGCGAGGGCGGCCGATATAGTCTCGCCCAGGCCCCTGGTCGTTGCGCTCAGTGCGTCGAGTTGGGGCATCAGCGCAATTCCGCTGGAGGCGGCCAGTTCGACCAGCACGTCACCAGATATGAGGTCAACCCACGAAGCGCTGACGGCCGATCCGTCGGGTCCGGTCACGTCGACGGGGTGGCTGAGTGTCCCCATTCCCGCCGCAGCCGCCGCCGCGAGCGTCCCATCGCCACCGTCGGCCATCGGCAGCACGGTAATCGAGTCCAGGGGTCGGGCCAGCCGCCATGTGCGGGCAACCACCATGCTCGCTGTAACAGAAGTCAGTGTGCCCTTTAGGGCATTCATGGCGATCAGCACCCTCATGCGATTACCCTAAATTTCCGTCACGATAATCGCCGCATGTAGACAACCTCGGAGTGTCGAAAGGCGCGAGGGGAATCTCGATGCGCCTCGCCACGGAATCCGTATGCCAATATCGTCACATGACACTGAAGTCCCTGCGCGTGCACGTTGCCGTTGCCATCAATCCCTCCGCGTCCAAGGGGGCGGGCGTCGAGATCGGGCCGGCTTTGGTGGACGCACTGCGCGCCTCGGGTCGAACCGTTCAGGTCATCCAAGAAGACTCGTACGATGAGCTGCTGGCCTCGTGCCGGACGGCAGTGGGTCACGGAATCGACGCACTGATAGTTGTCGGCGGCGACGGAACGGCACAGCTGGGCGCCACTGCCTGCGCCGAAACGGATGTGCCCCTCGCCATCATGCCCAGCGGCACCGGAAACGACACGGCGTGCGGCATGCTCAACATGCCCGAAGGGGACACCACAGCGGGCATTGACGCCATCATCGACGCACTTGACCGGCCCGCACAGCGCATCGATGCCGGAATCATGACCTTCGGCGGGGTTAGCCGCTGGTTCATCTCCACGGTGTCCGCAGGGTTTGACGGAATTGTCAACGAACGCACCAACCGCATGTCGTGGCCGACCGGCCCCAACCGTTACATCGTGGCCATGCTTCTCGAGCTCGCGGGACTGAAGCCCATCAACTATCGCCTGACCCTCGACGGTGAAACCGCCGATGAACAGGGCGTATTGCTCACAGTGGCGAACAACAATCGATACGGTGGCGGCATGTTGATTTGTCCCGATGCCCGATGGGATGACGGACTTTTGGATGTCATGATCGTCCGGCCGGTTTCGCGACTGGGTCTGCTGCGAATCTTCCCCAAAGTTTTCACCGGCAAGCACGTCACAGACCGTCGAGTGGTGATTCGTCAGGCCCGCAGCATTCGAATCGAATCCGATGCACTGATCGGGTATTCCGACGGGGAACGCATCGGGCCGCTGCCCTGTGACATCGAGGTTCGCCCCGGCGCATTGCTCGTGCTGCCTGCAGCCGTGCACTGACATCCCGGTTTGCGCAGCCCCGTCACGGTGTGGCA
Organism: uncultured Gulosibacter sp.; assembly: GCA_964599975.1. Lineage (GTDB taxonomy): Bacteria > Actinomycetota > Actinomycetes > Actinomycetales > Microbacteriaceae > MWH-TA3. Next base: position 3,382 of record CAZRHP010000024.1, on the reverse strand, counting down.
TACTGACGAGGTTGCTTTACGGCCCCATCGTATAGCGGCCTAGTACGCCGCCCTCTCACGGCGGTAACGCGGGTTCGAATCCCGCTGGGGTCACGCATAACCCCCGAACTTCACAGTTCGGGGGTTTTTTCGTCCCCGCGCGTCCCCCGCTGGTACCCTGATGAAGTCCACAAAGGAGAACACGTGACCGTCGAATTGCCGTTCTGGTTCCATGCCACCAGTGTCACGGTGCTCAGCATTATCCTGCTGGCTGACCTGTTCATCATCGCGCGCCGACCACACCAACCCTCCACTCGCGAAACCTCGTTGTGGGTCGCCTTTTACGTAACCCTGGCGCTGATTTTTGCGGGCCTCATTTACGTTGTCGGTAACGCCAACGACCCGGCCGGGGTTTCGGGTGCCGAACACTCGATTCAGTTCCTCGCGGGTTGGCTGACCGAGTACAGCCTGTCGGTCGACAACCTCTTCGTTTTCCTGCTGATCATGGCCAAATTCCAGGTTCCCAAGCAGTACCAGCAAGAGATGCTGATGCTGGGAATCATCGTGGCCCTGATCTTGCGTGCGGCGTTCATCATTGTGGGCGCGAGCCTTGTTGATAACTTCACGTGGCTGTTCTACATTTTTGGCGGCTTCCTCTTCTGGGTCGCTCTGCAACAAATCCGGTCCGTCGGGGGCCACGATGACGACGAAGGTCACGATCACCCGCTGATTCGGCGACTGCAACAGTCTCTGAAGGTCAGTCCCGAATGGGACGGAACCAAATGGCGCACCCGTGTGAACGGTCACGCAATGTTCACTCCCGTGTTCCTGGTATTCCTGTCGCTGGGCGTCACCGACCTGCTTTTTGCAATCGATTCGATCCCCGCAATTTTTGGCATTACCACCAGCCCGTTCCTCGTCTTCACCGCCAACGTTTTTGCCCTGATGGGTTTGCGACAGCTGTACTTCCTGTTGGGCGCGATGGTCGACAAGCTCTACTACCTGGCCCACGGTGTCGCCGTAATTTTGGCGTTCATCGGGGTCAAGCTTGTCTTCCACGCACTGCACACCAACGAGGTCCCGTTCATCAACAACGGCCAGCACGTGGACTGGGTGCCCGAGATTGAAACCTCGTGGTCGCTTATTGTGATCGCGGTTTCATTGGTTGCAGCGGTGGCATTGAGCCTGCTGCGTATCCGACGTACCCCACCCGCGTCGGATTAAACGCTGCGGGGGCCCGATAGCGTCGCATCAACGGCGGCTCCGAGCGGCCTCAGTGGTAGTCTGTAACGAATGGAAAGGGCTCAATTCATGGACTCATCAGCCCCTCGTACTCTGGCGCAGAAAGTGTGGGATGCCCACCGTGTTGTCACGGGTGAAAACGGCGAACCCGACCTGGTCTACATCGACCTTCACCTCGTCCACGAGGTCACTAGCCCCCAAGCTTTCGACGGTCTACGCCTTGCCGACCGACCGGTCCGTCGCCCCGATCTGACGATCGCCACAGAGGACCACAACACGCCCACTCTGAACATCACCGCTCAGATCGCCGACCCCACGTCGCGCACCCAGATCGAGACCCTGCGCCGCAACGCCGCCGAATTCGGAATTCGTTTGCACTCGCTGGGTGACATTGACCAGGGCATCGTTCACGTGGTCGGCCCCCAGCTGGGCTTGACCCAGCCGGGAATCACCGTGGTCTGCGGTGACAGCCACACCTCGACACACGGCGCATTTGGTGCAATGGCATTCGGTATTGGCACGTCCGAGGTCGAACACGTTTTGGCCACCCAGACACTGCCCTTGAAGCCGTTCAAAACCATGGCCATCAACGTCGAGGGCACGCTGCGCCCCGGTGTTTCGGCGAAGGACATCATCCTCGCCGTGATCGCCAAGATCGGTACCGGCGGCGGCCAAGGCTATGTGCTCGAATACCGCGGCAGCGCCATCCGTGCATTGTCAATGGATGGCCGCATGACGATCTGTAACATGAGCATCGAGGCGGGCGCCCGCGCCGGAATGGTCGCACCCGATGACACCACCTTCGACTACCTCAAGGGTCGTCCCCACGCTCCGCAGGGTGACGACTGGGATGCTGCGGTCGCGTACTGGCGCACTCTGGCTTCCGATGAAGGTGCCACATTTGATGCCGAAGTCTTCATCGACGCGGACACGCTGGAGCCCTTTGTGACCTGGGGTACCAACCCCGGTCAGGGTGTTTCGCTCAGCGAGAACGTCCCCAACCCGGCGGATATTGCCGATGCGAACGACCGCGCAAATGCCGAGCGCGCCCTGGAATACATGGGGTTGATCGCGGGCACTCCGATGAAGGACATCCCCGTTGACGTCGTGTTCATGGGCTCGTGCACGAACTCGCGCATCGAGGATCTGCGAACCTTTGCTTCGATCATTAAGGGCAAGAAGCTGGCCCCCGGTGTGGAACTTCTCGTCGTTCCCGGATCGGCGCGTGTGCGCATCGAGGCCGAGGCTGAGGGCATCGACAAAATCGTCGAAGAATTCGGTGGGGAATGGCGTTTCGCTGGCTGCTCGATGTGTCTGGGCATGAACCCGGATCAATTGAAGCCCGGTCAGCGTTCCGCCTCGACTTCGAACCGCAACTTTGAAGGACGCCAGGGCAAGGGCGGCCGCACCCACCTTGTGTCGCCTCAGGTGGCAGCCGCCACAGCGATTCGCGGCACCCTGTCGAGCCCGTGGGACCTCGAGAACGGAGCCAACTAATGGACAAGATCGACGTCATCACCGGTATCGGTGTGCCCCTGAAGCGCACCAACGTTGACACCGACCAGATCATTCCCGCCGAGTTCCTCAAGCGTGTTACCAAGACCGGCTTCGAGGATGCACTGTTCCAGCGCTGGCGCCAAGAACCCGATTTCGTCCTCAACAACCCCGCGTATGCCTCGGGCACAGTTCTAGTTGCGGGGCTGGATTTCGGCACCGGATCGTCGCGCGAGCACGCCGTATGGGCGCTGCGTGACTACGGCTTCACCGCCGTCATCGCTCCTCGTTTCGCGGACATTTTCCGCGGAAACTCGGGCAAGCAGGGGCTTCTCGCTGCCGTTGTTCCCGAATCGGTTGTCGAAGCGATCTGGGCTGAACTCGATGCCGCACCCGGCACCGAGGTCACGGTCAACCTCGTCGACCGCACCGTCACCTGCGGTTCGGTGACCAGTCCGTTCGATATCGACGACTACACGCGCTGGCGCCTGATGGAAGGGCTCGACGATATCGGTTTGACTCTGCGTCACGAGTCCGACATCACCGAATTCGAGAAGCACCGCGAATCGTGGCGCCCGACGACGTTGCCCGCACGATGAACTCGTTGAGCGACGATGTCGTTTTGGTTTCCGGAAAAATGATTTCCGATATCGTCAGCCGTCTGCCC
>CAZRHP010000023.1:9064-13905 GCA_964599975.1 uncultured Gulosibacter sp. | reverse complement strand
GCGGGCTTTAGGGCCGAAAAATCGGGAAAAACTGGCCGAAAAATGTCTAGCCGAGTGACAACCTGGCATCGGTCGTCGGCACGGGAATCGGTGGACGTATCCGCCGCGAGGACATCCAGGCCGCCGCTGCGGGTCAGTCGTCCGCTCCTGCCGCCCGTGCCGCTCTCGAGGTTTCGCCTCTGCGTGGAACTCGCGTGCCCATGACCCGCCTGCGCAAGGTCGTTGCTGAACGTGCCGTCGCCTCGATGGTGTCGACCGCTCAGTTGACCACCGTGGTCGAGGTCGATGTCACCGCTGTGGCACGTCTGCGCGACGCAATCAAGAACGACTTCCTCGCAAAGCCGGGCAACAAGCTCAGCTTCCTGCCCTTCTTTGCCCAGGCAACCGTCGAGGCACTGCAGGCGTTCCCCATCATCAACTGCACCGTCGAGGGCGACGAAATCGTCTACCCCGCGACCGAGAACATCTCGATCGCCGTTGACACCGAGCGTGGCCTGCTGACCCCCGTCGTCAAGAACGCCGCGGGCAAGACCATCGCTCAGTTCGCCGCAGAAATCGCCGACCTCGCCGCTCGCACCCGCGACAACAAGCTGGGACCCGACGAGCTGGCCGGTGGAACCTTCACGCTGACCAACACCGGTTCGCGTGGCGCACTGTTCGACACCCCCGTGGTGTTCCTCCCCCAGTCGGCCATCCTCGGCCTCGGTGCCGTGGTCAAGCGCCCCGTCGTCGTGGCAACCGAAGACGGTCAGGAATCGATCGCCATTCGTTCGATGGTGTACCTGGCCCTGTCGTACGACCACCGCATCATCGACGGCGCCGACGCCGCACGCTTCCTGGGAACCGTCAAGGCTCGCCTCGAAGAGGGCGCGTTCTCGCAGTCTGACCTCGGCTACTAGAAAGACACAGCATGGCACGCACGCGTAAGGGCAACGGAACTTTCCGTCAGCTGATCGACGTTTTCACCATGGTCCGCAAGTCGGATCGCACCGCAGTCCCGATTTTGATGCTGTCGCTGCTCGCACCCCTCGGTGCGGGTATCGCCGTCGCTGTCCTGAACGCTGACCCCATCGGTTCGATCCTCTGGGTGACCCTCGGCCTCGTCACCGGTGTACTCGTCGTGTTGATCGTCCTCGGCCGTCTGGCACAGAAGATGGTCTACAACCAGCTGAACGGTCAGCCCGGTGCCGTGGGCGCAATCCTCAAGAACTCGATTCGTCGGTCGTGGGTCGCGAACGAGACCCCGATCCGCATCACCAAGCAGCAGGACGCTGTGTATCGTGCGGTCGGCCGTCCCGGAATCGTCATCATCACCGAGGGCGCCGTGTCGCGTGTTGCCACACTGGGCGAGGATGCACGCAAGGAAGCGGCTCGTATCGTTCCCGGTGTGCCCATCACCATCATCCACGTGGGAACCGAGGGTTTGCGCATTCACGACATGACCAAGGCCCTGTACGCCCTGCCCAAGGGTGTCAACCGCGCCGAGCAGCAGGTCGTCGCCAGCCGCCTCGCGTCGATGACCAAGAGCCCACTGTCGTCGATTCCCAAGGGAATTGACCCCACCAAGATGCGGGCTCCCAAGCCTCGCTAACTCTGCGGCTTAACGCCGAACGAGGGCTGTCACGAGAATTCGATCGTGCAGCCCTCGGTTGTTTTCATCCATGAAAATTGCGGGAATGACGAGCGATACTAGGACTGCGCGTACGACAAACTTCCACCAGGGCACCGGACCGGCCAGTCCCCGCACGCGCATTCCCCACACGAGATGACCAAAGGTTCCGCCCAGGAACGCACCCAACACGGCCGATTCGACGGCGAAAACCAGGGTCATGACGAGTGAATCCCCGCCAAAGAATGCAGAGGTGATGAGGTACGCCGCGGCCCAGTCGATGGCCAAGGCCCCCACTCGCCGGGACAGGGGTACGAGCGAACCCGATCCCGATTCGGGGCATCCAAGGTTACGTCCAGGCCAATCCGTCATCGCTCCAGCCTACCTTGTAACATGCTCGAAACATTTCGGTGACTCCCGGTTTACCTGCGTCAGTACGATTAAAGAGTGCAGCAGCACATCCACCCACAACAGCAGGAGACATGCATGTTTAAGACCCCCGAAGAGGTCCTTGCCTTCATCAAGGACACGGACGTCAAGTTCCTCGACATTCGCTTCACCGACCTCCCCGGTATCCAGCAGCACTTCAACATTCCCGCAAAGACCGTCGACCTCGAGTTCTTCTCGGTCGGACAGCTCTTTGACGGCTCGTCCATCCGTGGCTTCCAGGGCATCGAAGAGAGCGACCTGCAGCTGATCCCCGATGTGACCACCGCATACCTCGACCCCTTCCGCGTCGAGCGCACCCTCATCATGATCTTCGACATCTACAACCCCCGCAGCGGCGAGATCTACCACCGCGACCCCCGTCAGGTTGCCAAGAAGGCCGAGAAGTACCTCGCGTCGACCGGCATCGCCGACACCGCATTCTTCGCACCCGAAGCAGAGTTCTACATCTTTGACTCGGTCCGTTACAACGTCGCATCGAACAACTCGTTCTACGAAGTTGACTCGGACGAGGGCGTCTGGAACACCGGCCGCAAGCAGGAGCTCGACGGCACCCCCAACCTCGGAAACAAGACCCCCTTCAAGGGCGGCTACTTCCCCGTCAGCCCCATCGACAAGCAGGCCGACATTCGTGACGCCATCTGCTTGCTGCTGGACGAGGCTGGCCTCGAGGTCGAGCGCAGCCACCACGAGGTGGGCACCGGTGGCCAGGCCGAAATCAACTACAAGTTCGACACCATGGTTCGCTCGGCTGACGACATCCTGAAGTTCAAGTACATCGTCAAGAACGTCGCCAGCGAATACGGCAAGGTCGCAACCTTCATGCCCAAGCCTCTCTACAACGACAACGGTTCGGGAATGCACACCCACCAGTCGCTGTGGCTCGGTGGAAAGCCCCTCTTCTATGACGAGACCGGATATGCAGGCCTGTCGGACGTCGCTCGCTGGTACATCGGTGGTGTGCTCAAGCACGCTGACGCAATCCTCGCGTTCACCAACCCCTCGATGAACTCGTACCGCCGCCTGGTCAAGGGCTTCGAAGCCCCCGTCAACCTGGTCTACTCGGCCGGTAACCGTTCGGCAGCGATCCGTATCCCCATCACGGGAACCAACCCCAAGGCCAAGCGCATCGAGTTCCGCGCACCCGACGCTGCATCGAACCCGTACTTCGCGTTCGCTGTGCAGTTGATGGCTGGTCTGGACGGAATCCAGAACAAGATCGAGCCCCACGTACCCGTCGACAAGGACCTGTACGAACTTCCCCCCGAGGAAGCCAAGCTCATCCCCCAGGTTCCCGGTTCGCTCGATGAGGCTCTGACCGCACTCGAGAACGACCACGAGTTCCTGCTCAAGGGTGGCGTCTTCACCAAGGACCTCATCGACGAGTGGATTTCGCTCAAGCGCCGCACCGAGGTTCTGCCCTCGGCTCAGCGCCCTCACCCCTTCGAATACGAGACCACCTTCTCCTGCTAAGGAATCTCGTAAGGACTGGGGCTGCCGAAAGGCGGCCCCAGTTTTGTATGTGGGGGTTACACCGCGGGATAAAACAGGCGCTCAAACACCTGCCGCGCACGGCGGGCGATGCGCAAATAGTCGTCCTCGAACTGCCGGGCGGATCCCGCGGGATATGCCATCACGCGAGCGATTCCCTCGAGTTCCCGGGTGTTCGTGGTCAGAGCATCCGAGTTTCGCGCGGACCACAACGTGATCGCGGACCGAATTCGTGACGCCATCAACCAGGCGTCGCGAAGTGTCGTCGCATCGGCCTCTGCGAGGATTCCGTTGTCAACGGCTGCGGCAAGGGCCGACAGGGTCGAGGGCGTGCGCAGCGCCTCGAATTCTTCGCCGTGTTTCAGCTGGATGACCTGGACCAACCATTCCACATCACTGAGTGATCCCCGGCCCAGTTTGAGGTTGCGGTTCGGGTCCTCGCCCAGGGGTAGTCGTTCGGTTTCCACCCGCGCCTTGATGCGCCGGATTTCGCGTAAGCCGTTGTCGGACAACGGGTGTGTGTACCTTAGGGCGTCGGCCATGGCATCAAAATCGCGTTGCAGGGATTCGTCGCCCGCGATCGGGCGCGAGCGCACGAGGGCTTGGGTCTCCCATGTGTCACCCCAGCGTTCGTAGTACGCGCGGTACGCGTCAAGGGACCGCACAATCGGTCCGTTCTTGCCCTCGGGGCGCAGGTTCGCATCGATGTCCAGGGGGAACCGCATGTCCTCGGTGAACTCATTCACGCGGCGCACAATGCGCTCTGCAGCCCTGTGGGCCTCGGCTCCCAGACCGATGTCACGGAATACCCACAGAACGTCGGCATCGGACGAGAAGCCCAATTCCGAGCCTCCGAATCGGCCCATTCCGATGACAGCAAACTCGATGCCCTCCACATCGCGGCGGGCAAGTTCCACGGCACCCCGAATCGTCGCCGTCGAGATGTCCGTGAGTGCGACACCGAGACCTTCGATTTCGATGAGGTCGAGCACCGAGGCCAGAGCCACGCGCAACAGTTCGCGACGACGCACGCCTCGAATGGCCTTCGCCGCGACGGCGGAATCCTCGTGCCGCGCCACAATCGCGGAAATCTCGTCGTCGAGTTCCGACAACTGCCGGGGAACCAGTTGTGCGTCGTCGTCCAACCACGCCACGGATTCAGGAACACGCTCCAACAGCTGGGACACGAATCGCGACATCGTCACAACGCGGGACAGTCGCTGTGCGGCACCGGCACTGTCGCGCAGCATGCGCAGGTACCAGGGGGTTTCCCCCAGCGAATCGCTGATCGCAC
>CAZRHP010000023.1:0-8993 GCA_964599975.1 uncultured Gulosibacter sp. | reverse complement strand
AGACCGGAATCGGGGTCGGTACCCTCGGTCATCCAGTGCAAGAGAACGGGCAACATGTTGCGTTGAATGTGGGCTCGTCGTTGGATTCCGCCGGTCAGCGCGGCAATGTGGCGCAGGGCACCCGCGGGGTCGCGGAATCCGCTTGCGGCGAGGCGCGCCTCGGCCTGCTCGTTCGTCAACGCCAGGCTGTCATCGCCCAGCGAGGCAACGGTCGCGAGCAACGGCCGATAAAAAAGTCGTTCGTGCAATGACCGCACCGTGGTCTTGATGGTGTTCCAGTCGGCCACGAGGGCCTCACCCGACTCACCGTGACGTGCGGCACGCGCCAGAACACGCAGCGACTCGGGGTCGCGCGGCATCAGGTGGGTTCGGCGCAGTGCACTCAGCTGCACACGGTGTTCCAGCACGCGCAGACGGCGATACGAGTCGGCGAACACGGCAGCCTCGTCCCGGCCCACATAGCCTTCCTCCGCGAGTCGGCGCAGGGCGGTCAGGGTATCCCGAACCCGAACCGACTCGTCGTCTTTGCCGTGCACCATCTGCAGCAGCTGGACGGTGAATTCGACGTCTCGTAGTCCGCCGGGACCCAGCTTGATCTGGACATCGACCTCGTCGACGGGAATGTGTGCGGTCACGCGTTCGCGCATCTGTTGGACGGACTCCACAAAGCCCGATCGGGATGACCCGGACCACACAAACGGGGTGACCGCGGCCATGTATTCCGCCGCCACGGTGGGATCGCCGGCCATGGGACGCGCCTTGAGTAATGCCTGGAATTCCCAGTTCTGTGCCCAGCGGTCGTAATAGGCGCGATGTGATTCGACGCTGCGCACCAGTGCGCCCTTTTTCCCCTCGGGCCGCAGGTTTGCGTCAATTTCCCACAACGGCGGTTCGATTCCGGCGTCGTTGAGCATGCGGGTCAAGGACTGCGCCAGGTGGGTTGCGATGTGCAGCGCCCGGTGCTGTTCAATGTCGTCACCCACGGAACCGGCAACAAAGATCACGTCGACATCCGAGATGTAGTTCAGTTCACGGGCGCCCGCCTTGCCCATGCCAATCACGGCAAGAGTGGTTGCGGCGAGTTCGTCGGAGGGAAATGGCGCCGAGGCGCGGGCCGCCACGAGCGCCGCCTCGAGGGTTGCCCCGGCAAGGTCCGACAGGGCGGCGGCCACCGTGTCCACAATGGCGTCGGGGTTGTCGGCGCGGGTATCCCACTCGATCAGCTGAGCCAGAAGCGTGCGGTACGCCACGCGGATATCGCGTTCGGGATTCGAGGATTTGATCGCCACAGAGACCAGATGGTCGGTGTAGTGCGTGGCCGTGGGCGGAAAGTCTAAGGTCTCGCGTAGCGCTCGAACCGAACCGGGCTGACGGCACAGGAAATCCACCATGCCGTCGCTGACGCCCATGACGCGGATCAGACGGTCACGCCACGGCTCGTCCTGCTGGACCTCGTCCCACAGCTCGGGGGCAGCCTCGCGAAAACGTCGAATTCCCGCCAGCGCTCGATCGGGGCTCGCCGCAACCGCGAATATTTCCGGATTCCACCCCTCGGACACCACGGCGTCTCTCGACAAGGACAGCTCGGCAAAGCCGATTCGCGCGAGAGCCGACAGGCTGGGAACAGCGGACATCGTTTACAGCTGGCGGAAGTTGGATTCCAGTTCCCACGGGGTGATCTGGGACCGGTACGACGCCCACTCGCGTCGCTTGTTGCGCAGCACGTAGTTGAAAACCTTTTCGCCCAGGGTCTCGGCGACCAGTTCGCTTTCCTCCATGGCGGTCAGCGCTCGGTTGAGGCTCTCGGGCAACGGACGATACCCCAAGGCGCGGCGCTCGATCGACGACATCGCGGCGATATCACCCTCGGCCTCAGCGGGAAGCTCGTAGCCCTCCTCGATGCCCTTGAGACCGGCGGCCAGCAACAAGGCGTAGGCGAGGTACGGGTTCGCCGCGGAGTCAATTCCGCGGTACTCGATGCGCACCGACTGTTCCTTGCCCGGCTTGTACATGGGCACCCGCAGCAGTGCCGAGGTGTTGTTGTGGCCCCAAGTGACGTAGGACGGGGCCTCGGCGCCGCCCCAGAGGCGCTTGTACGAGTTCACGAACTGGTTCGTCACCGCGGTGATTTCGTGGGCGTGCGTGAGGATTCCGGCCATGAAGTGACGGGCCGTCTTTGACAGGTTGTAGGGCGCACTGGGATCGAAGAACGCGTTCGAGTCGCCCTCAAACAGCGACATGTGGGTGTGCATTCCGCTGCCGGGATGCTCCTGCAGGGGCTTGGGCATGAAGGTCGCGTACACACCCTGTTCGATGGCAACCTCTTTGATGACGGTGCGGAAGGTCTGGATGTTGTCGGCCGTCGTCAGAGCATCGGCGTATCGCAGATCGATTTCGTTCTGGCCGGGGCCGGCCTCGTGGTGGCTGAATTCCACCGAAATTCCGAGGTCTTCGAGGTGGCGCACGGCGTTACGGCGGAAATCGTGTGCCGTGCCACCGGGAACGTTGTCGAAGTACCCGGCGTTGTCCACGGGAATGGGGTTCGCGGCGTCGTTGGTCTTGAACAGGTAAAACTCGATTTCGGGGTGGGTATAGAACGTGAAACCCATGTCCGCGGCCTTGGCCAGCACCCTTCGCAACACATGGCGCGGATCGGCGGCAGCGGGCTGCCCATCGGGAGTCGTGATGTCACAGAACATACGAGCGGTGGGGTCGACGGAACCGCGCCACGGCAGCACCTGGAAGGTAGTGGGGTCCGGATGCAGCAGAACATCGGCCTCGTACACTCGGGTCAGACCCTCGACGCTGGACCCGTCGACACCCAATCCTTCGGCAAAAGCACTTTCAACCTCAGCCGGGGCCAACGCCACGTTCTTGAGGGTTCCGCTGACGTCGGTGAACCACAGTCGCACAAATTTGACGCCCCGCTCCTCGATGGTGCGAAGCACAAACTCCTGCTGCTTATCCATGGGAACTCCTTCGGATTGGATGCTGATACTAGGCTACTTGGTATGTCGAGAATTCGCTTCGCCCTCGCCCAGGTAAACCCCATTGTTGGCGACCTTGCGGGCAATGTTGACCTCGTCATTGACACGGTTCAGCAGGCCCACGAACGCGGCGCATCGGTGGTCGTTTTCCCCGAAATGGTTCTGACGGGTTACCCCGTCGAGGACCTCGCCGCGCACCCCAGTTTCATCGCGTCGAGTGAGGCGGCTCTGGTGCGCACCGCGAACCAACTGGAGGCCGAGGGACTCGGCACGCTGGCCGTCGTCGTCGGCTATATCTCGGCGGCCGATCACGAACAGATCGGAGGCGCGCGCGCCCATAACTCGTTGGCTGTTCTGATGCACGGGGTCGTTGTTGACACCTACAACAAGCACCACCTCCCCACGTATTCGGTGTTCGACGAGACACGCGTCTTCATCCCCGGACACACGACCCTGACCCTCAATTTGGGCGGTTGTCGTACGGGTTTCCTGATCTGCGAAGACCTGTGGCGCGTCGAGGGGCCCGTCGCGGCGCTGACCGAACTGGAACTCGATGCGGTGGTCGTCATCAATGCCTCCCCCTTCGACCGCGCAAAGGACGACGGACGCTTCGATTTGGTGTCGACAAGGGCCGAAGAAATCGGCGCCCCGCTGTTGTACGTCAACCTCGTGGGCGGCCAGGATGACCTCGTGTTCGATGGTGATTCCATGGTGGTCTCTGCGGACGGAAACCTGTTAGCGCGCGCCGCACGGTTCACCGAGGGACTGCTCGTAGTGGATATCGACTCCCCCGCGACCGAGGACGCCGATGTTGTGGACATCGCCCACGCCACCGACACGGTCGACCCGTTCATCAGCACCGAGCCCGAAGAACTGGCGACCATCTGGGACGCGCTCGTGCTGGGAACCCGGGACTACATCGAAAAGAACGGATTCCCCTCGGTCACACTCGGGCTCTCGGGCGGAATCGACAGTGCCGTGGTCGCCGCCATCGCCTGCGACGCGATTGGGCCAGACCGAGTTTTCGGTGTGTCGATGCCGAGCCGTTATTCCAGCGATCACTCGCAAGACGACGCCGCGGACCTCGCGGGCCTACTGGGTTGTCACTACCGAGTCGAACCCATCGCCGACCTCGTTGCACCCTACGAAACTCAACTGGCTCTCAGCGGCCTAGCCGCCGAAAACATCCAGGCCCGCGCCCGCGGCATGATCCTCATGGCTCTGTCTAACCTCGACGGCCACCTGGTGTTGACCACCGGAAACAAATCCGAGGTCGCCGTCGGGTATTGCACCATGTACGGTGACACCGTCGGCGGTTTCGCCCCCATCAAGGACGTCCCCAAGACCCTGGTGTGGGAACTGGCAAAGTACCGCAACCGACGCGCCGAGGAACTGGGGGCACCCGGGGCAATCCCCGTGAACTCGATCGACAAGCCGCCGAGCGCGGAACTTCGCCCCGGCCAGGTCGATCAGGATTCGTTGCCGCCCTACGAGGTCCTCGACGCGATTCTGGAGCTCCTCGTCGACCAGCGCGCTGCGGTCCCCGACATTGTCTCTGCCGGATTCGACGCCGACACCGTCGCGCGGATTGCCTCACTGGTGGCCCGATCCGAGTGGAAGCGCCGACAGGCGGCAATCGGCCCGCGCATCACCACCATGGCATTCGGCCGTGAACGTCGACTGCCGCTGACGGTCCGCATGACGGAAGTAGGCTAGACGGATGTCCGACGAAAACTTGAAGCGAGTTCGCACCCGTCACTTTGCCCAGGCCAAACAGGCGGGTCATGTCATCACCGGTTTGACCTCGTACGACTTCCTCACCGCCCAAATTTTCGACGAGGCGGGCATCGATTTCCTGCTCGTCGGCGACAGTGCGGGCAACACCGTGTTCGGATACGACACCACGGTGCCCGTCACGGTGGACGAGCTGATTCCCTTGTGTCGTGGCGTCGTTCGCGGCGTCCGCAGGGCACTCGTCGTCGCCGATCTGCCCTTCGGTTCCTACGAATCGAACGCGGATCACGCACTCGCCACGGCCGTTCGATTCATGAAAGAGGCGGGCGCTCACGCCGTGAAAATTGAGGGTGGCGTGCGCAGCGTCGACCAAATCACGCGCATCACGCAGTCGGGAATTCCCGTTATGGCGCACATCGGTTTCACCCCGCAGAGCGAGCACGGTCTGGGCGGACACGTCATTCAGGGTCGTGGTTCCGACGCCGATAAGCTCATCGCCGATGCGCGCGCCGTGGAGGCCGCGGGGGCGTTCGCCGTCGTTCTCGAGATGGTTCCCCGGGAATTGGCATCGCGCATTTCCGCAGAGATCAACATTCCGACCATCGGAATTGGTGCGGGCAACGGTACCGACGGCCAGATTCTGGTGTGGACGGACCTCGCGGGCATGTCGGGCGGGCGGATGCCCTCATTCGTCCAGCAGTACGCCAACCTTCGCGCCAGCCTTCTCGAGGCGACCACGCGCTGGCGTGACGACGTCGTGTCCCGCGCCTACCCCGACGCGGCACACTCCTTCAGCGACAACGCCTAGTCGTCCTCGGCGTCCTCGGCAGCCCACCGAGCTGCGCGCTCCCGTGCAATCTGCGGCGCCCTCAGTGCATCCTCATAGCTGGTGAACGGGCCGTCACGGTCACTGCCCAGCGACTGCGCGCCCTCTTCGACCTCACCGGTTCGATGGTTGTACCACCACGCCATGGGTTGCCTCCTCGGTAGAATTTCAGTATGCCCGTTTTCGAAACGGGTGCGGTACACAATCAGGAGACGACGTGCGCACAACTATCGGCATCGACATCGGCGGCACAGGAATCAAGGCGGCCATCGTCGATATCGATTCCGGCATGCTGGTGTCCGAACGCCTCAAAGAGGCCACCCCGGCCGGAGCCACCCCCGCCGACGTCGCGGCTGTTGTCGCACGACTCGTCGAGCAGCTTGACCCTCACGGATCCCTGCCGTTGGGTGTTGCATTTCCCGCCATCATCGTCAACGAGGTCGCCCTGAGCGCGGCAAATGTGTCCGCGGAATGGATTAACCTGCACGTCGGCGAACTCGTGGAAAAGGCCACCGGACGCATGGCGCACGTGGTGAACGATGCCGATGCGGCGGGTTTCGCCGAATCCCAATTCGGCGCCGCGAAGGGCGTCAAGGGTTTGGTGATCGTCACCACACTGGGCACGGGCATCGGTTCGGCATTCATCTACAACGGCGTTCTGTTGCCCAACACGGAATTGGGCCACATCCCCCTGCACGGAACCAAGGGCCGCACGGCCGAACAGTACGCGGCCAATTCGGTCCGCGAAAGCAAACAGCTCAGCTTCCCCCGATGGGCGAAACGTCTGACAAAGTTCTATGCCACCCTCGCGGCCCTCTTCACCCCGCAGCTGTTCGTGGTCGGTGGCGGTGTGTCCAAGCAGCATGAGGAATTTGTGCCACTCATCGCGACCTCGGTCCCGATTGTGCCCGCAACACACCTCAACAACGCCGGAATTCTCGGCGCGGCGGCGCTCGCTCCGTTCCACGAATAGGTGAATGGGCCGGTCGATACGCCGGGTTCTGTCGTTGGACGATCATCTATCTTGACCGTGCGTTACCGCACGGCTCTAGCAACCTACCCGATACCTCAGCGAGCAGCGTCAACGGTATCTGTCTGGTCTTGCTCCGGGCGAGGTTTACCGAGCGAATCCGGTCACCCGAATCCCTGGTGGTCTCTTACACCACCGTTTCACCCTTACCCTTGCGGGCGGTTTACTTTCTGTTGCACTGTCTCGCGGATTACTCCGGGTGGGTATTACCCACCACCCTGCTCTGTGGAGCCCGGACGTTCCTCGGCACCCGAAGGTGACGCGATCGCCTGGCCGACCCATTCACCTCTCTAGACTAGCGACTACCCGAACGACTGTTGAGCGTCCATGCACCGATTGGCGACGGCATCGGCACGGGAATTGTCGACACGAGGAATCCACTCGAAACGAGCGACGGTCGAACCCAACGCTCGACGGGCTTCGGCGGCGAGTACGGCCATATCGGGGTGCTTGATCTTCCAGCGACCCGACATCTGTTCGACGACCAGCTTGGAATCCATGCGAACACGCAGTTCGGCGGTGGGGTCGATGTCGAGAGCGCGTCGAATTCCGGCGAGCATTCCGCTGTATTCCGCGACATTGTTGGTGGCATGCCCCACAAAGACGCCGACCTCGGCGAGTACTTCGCCGGTGTGTGCGTCAATCACGACAGCACCGCCCGCGGCGATGCCCGGGTTTCCGCGCGACCCCCCGTCAGCTTCGACGATGAGCAGGCTCACAGGCCGCTCTCGCTGGTACGCACGAGGATGGCGCTCGAATCGGGGCACATCAGCACCTCGTCGGGTGCCGCACGGCGGACCACGTCGAGTTCCGCCTGGGTCAGGGTGACGCCCGTTGCCGTGGTGACTCCACGAGTCAACAACGAGGCTCCGTAGCCGTAACGCTCAAACTGGCGCTCGTACAGGGCCCCGAGTTCGGCCTGGATGCTGCCCAGGATTGCGGTGCGAGAGACGCGGAGGTCTGCTTCGTCCGAATCCAGTTCATCGAGGGTCGCACGAGCTTCGGCACGAAGGGCGTCGTGCTCCGCGTGGTAGCCGTCACGTTCGATCTGTGCATCGAGCAGCACCCGAGTGGCGTCCTCGAGTTCGACCACAGCCGCGGCCTTGTGGTCCGACAGCAGCGCCACGCGAATCTCGAGCGACGCAATCTCGTGTTCGATTCGCTGCAGGTCTTTCGGTGTGGCATCCGCGGTCTCGAGCCCACGGTCGTGGGTAATGCGTTCCGCAGCAACGGCAATGTCGTGAGTCAGGTGCTCGATGCGCCGGTTGAGGTCGTCGACCGCATCCGCGGCGGACTCTGCCGTACGAATCAGATCAACGTAGCGTTCATCCGAGGTGTGCTGGGTGGCAACAACGGTCGCAGCGCGACGGCGCCGGTTGATGCCCATAATGGCGTTGTCGATGTCGACGAGCTCGAGCAGTCGTTCCTGTTCGGCGGGTAGTGCGTGAAGTCCCATGGTGTCCTAACTGTACTTACTGAATTACCGCGAAATCCCACGGATCCGTGCGAATTTCACTGACAATGATGTCGATGCCCGGCAGTTCCGCCGCGAGCTCCGAGGCCGCAGTGTCGAGCCACAACCATTCGGCGGCCCAGTGAGACACGTCGATCAGTGCGGTGTCACGCCCGAGCGCGGCCTGTTCCCGGAACTCCGATGCGGGGTGGTGACGCAGGTCACTGGTGATGTAAACATCCGAGGCGCGCACGGCGGATTCGCCGAGCAGCGAGTCCCCCGCACCTGCGCACAGCGCAACACGCGAAATGGTCTGGCCAAAGTTGCCCGATACGCGCACGCCGCCCGCCGTGGCGGGCAGTGCCTCGGCCACTCGACGGGCGAATTCGCCCAGGGTCGTCTCGGTGCACGAACCGACGATGCCGATTCCCCCGCCGATGGCGTTGGGCACGATCACCGATTCCGGTGAAATTCCCAGAGCCCGAGCCATAACCGCGCTGGTTCCTGTCGAGACCGAATCACCGTTGGTATGCACGGCGACAACGGCGCACTGTGCCCGGATCAACTGGGCGATTAGCGCACCCTTGTCACGGTCCTCGGCAACGCTGGTCACGCCCCGTAACAGCAGCGGGTGGTGCGCGACAATCAGATCGACACCGTTCGCGACGGCCTCGTGGACGGTTGCCTGTGTGACGTCCACCACGAACAAAATTCGAGAGACGGGTGAATCAGGGGCGCCCGTCAACAACCCGGGTGCATCCCAGGCCTCTGCCCCTCCGACAGGCCACAGTCGTTCGACGGCGGCGAGGGCGTCGCGCAGGGTATTCACACGGCCTCGGATCGCGGTGAAACAGTGCCCTCGGCAGTCTCGTGGGATCGGACCGTGGCTGCGGCGGTGACCGTGACGAGTGCGGAAATGGCAAGGGCGATGACCAAGGTATTTGCGGATGACCTGCAAGCTCT